>CAZJFM010000019.1:0-17142 GCA_964545365.1 uncultured Candidatus Competibacteraceae bacterium
GCCCAATGCAAAGCCTTGATAATACCTATTCTCCGGAGGAACTTAGAGATTTTGATCGAAGAGTTAGGGAAACCCTAGGGCAAGCCGCGGCTTATGTCTGCGAACCCAAAATTGACGGGGTGGCCATTTCGCTGCACTACAAAAAGGGGGTGTTGCAGCAAGCCATTACCCGTGGAAATGGTCTGGAAGGCGACGAGGTCACGGCAAATGTAAAGACTATAAGAAGCATTCCTTTAAGACTTACCGGAGACGATTTGCCTGAAGAGCTTGAGGTCCGAGGGGAGGTTTTTATGCCCAAATCGGTGTTTGAGCAGCTCAATCATGAAACCCGGAAAACACTCTTGGATGAAGGATTCGACGAAGAGGAAATACAAGATCGACTCTGGAAAAACCCAAGAAATACGGCATCCGGAACACTTAAGCTCCAAGATTCTGCCTTGGTGGCTAAAAGAAAACTGGAGGCGTTTATTTACTATGTTATTGGTGATGAAAACTTGGGCAGGACTCATTTTGAGCGCATTCAAAAAGCCAAAGCCTGGGGATTTAAAGTTCCAGAAGCCGTTAGCTTCTGCCAAAATTTGGAGGAGGTTTTAACGGAAATTGAGGTCTGGAAGGAAAAACGAGCCCATCTAGCCTACGATATCGATGGTATGGTGGTTAAGGTAGATAACATAGCTTTCCAAGAAGAGTTGGGTAGTACCGCCAAAGCTCCGCGCTGGGCTATTGCTTTTAAATACGCTGCCGAACAAGCCATTACTTCGCTTAGGGATATCTATTTTCAGGTCGGAAGAACAGGTGCTGTTACTCCTGTGGCTCAGTTGAAGCCTGTTCAATTGGCCGGAACTACGGTAAAACGAGCTTCCCTCCATAATGCAGACTTTATTGCCGCACTCGATCTCCGTCTGGGGGATTCGGTATGGATCGAAAAAGGGGGAGACATTATTCCTAAAGTGGTGTCGGTTGACCTTAGTCATAGGTCAAAGCAAGCAGAGGCTTTTGTGTTTCCTTCCCAATGCCCTGCATGCGGTAGCCAGCTCGTTAGAGAAGCAGGAGAAGCCGTTTTCTTTTGTCCAAACCAAACGGGTTGTGCTCCCCAAAAGCTTGGAAGACTGGTACATTTTGTTTCCAAAAAAGCCATGGATATCGATACCCTTGGCGAAAAAACGCTCCAACTTTTTCTGGAGAAGGGCTTGGTTTCCACCGCTTCTGACCTTTATTTCCTTGAGGCCTCTATGCTGCAAGGACTTGAGGGATTCAAGGAAAAGTCCATCCAAAACATTTTAGAGGGAATCGAAGCGTCTAAAAAGCAAGCCTTCCATAGGGTGTTGTTTGCTCTGGGTATCCGGCATGTGGGCGAAACCGTAGCCAAAAAGCTGGCAAAGGCTTTCCCTGATATAGATAAGCTAGGTTCTGCCTCAGAAGAGGATTTAATCGCGGTAGAAGATATTGGTGAGGTGATTGCCCAAAGTATTCGCTTGTTTTTTGCACAGGAAGGAAACCTCCGAGAATTAGAAAAACTTCAAAGATCTGGCCTTTGTTTTGAAAGCGACCAAGAAGAACCGGCCATAGCTCCTAATGCACCTCTTTTGAACCAGGTCGCCGTAGTTTCTGGCGTATTCTCTCAAATGAGCCGCCCTCAATTGACCACTTATTTGGAATATCTAGGAGCTAAGGTAACAGGTTCGGTTACCGGAAAAACCAATCTTTTGGTGGCCGGAGATAATATGGGTCCCGCCAAGCGCGAAAAAGCCGAAAAGCTTGGTGTGCGTATTCTTAGCGAAGATGAATTCATTCAAACCTACGGATTGCCCTCATGAATTGCCTGCTTTGGATATACGGAAGTCCGGAGTTTTGCTCCCTAATGGCCTCAAAACTCCAAGAATTGGACCTATTTCCAAAGGCTTGCATCATAGAGTCTTCTCAGCCTAAAGGTTTAGAGCCTTTGCCTTGGCCTTCTGTTCCAAGTTTTGTTCGTCCCTTGGCCTTTTGGAAAACATCCGGCTTTAAATCACAAATTGCTGCGGTCTTAAAGCAGTACCCAATGCTTCCTGTCTTATTTTTAGCCGAAGCTAAAAATAATGGCAAAAAACCATTGTCCATAAAGGGCCTAGAGGCGCACAAGCTTATTCAAATCAGCCCCGAACTGCGTTGGCCTTTCGGTTTACATCTCGTCTGGACTGACCCGGACGCTTTTCTGCCAACATGGGAGCAGGCATTGCATTGCCTTGAACAAAAGGTGATTTGGCCCTAGTTTTGTGTTGGTGGGCTCCAACAAAACTTTGCCTCTGACTCAACCTAAAGGCTATGGCCTGAATTCTCTGTAGCCTCTGCAATATGGTCGGTTTTACAGACGGGTTTAACTCATTGGGTTTATCCAGAATTTCTTCTAAAATGACCCACATATGCCACAAACAGGTCTCCAGGTCTAAACTGGTTCTGCTTGCCTGCAAATGTTTTTGTATTTGATTTAATTCAGGCACCATGTCTTTAAAGTAGATGCCATCGCCCATCAACAATTCTCCCGAAAGCTGACGGAGCTGTGTCTGCAGTTGTATCATTAAGTTTCCCATGCTACGAATCTAGTCCGCAGGGCGGCTTGTAGCCGTTTTTTAAACGTTTATAAACGTTTGTTGGGTTCAGAACTATACCTGCGCTGGATTCAAAAAATAGAATTTTAGATTAAATTATTAATTCCTTTGAGTCATTTTAATGATTTGTAAATCAATAGCTAAGGATTTATTTTTTTAGACTGGTCTTAATGCTGCCTTTAACGCATGATTTTGGAATAGCTTCTGCTTAATCTGCACAGAATCATTTGCTTTGTTACTTTTGCATAAATCAGAAGTATGAACGCATGGAAAGGTACCGGAGTTGCTATGGTAACTCCGTTTAAAGAGGATGGAAGTATTGATTTTGATGTTTTACACTCGCTAACCGACTATTTAATTCAGGGTGGGGTAGATTATTTGGTGGTCAATGGCACCACCGCAGAAAATCCGGTATTAAACGATAACGAAAAGCAAGCCATTCTAAATGAGGTAGTTAAGGCAAATGATGGTCGTGTTCCTGTGGTTTTTGGTTTGGGCGGAAACCACACCAACCAGGTCCTCGAAAGTTTGTTCCAATTTGACCTTTCCGGAGTTTCGGCCTTATTGTCCGTAACTCCATATTACAACAAACCCGGGCAACGTGGTCTTTATGCGCACTTTGGAGCCCTAGCAGAAGTAAGTCCTCTTCCCATTATGCTCTACAACGTGCCCAGCCGCACCGGCATCCATTTGCAAACCGACACCGTGCTTGCACTGGCAAAAAAATACCCTCAATGTATTGGAATCAAAGAGGCCAGCGGAGATTTTAGACATATTACCCGGCTCATTAAGGAGCGTCCAAGGGAAGATTTTGCCGTTATCTCCGGAGACGATGCCCTCACCTTACCCTTAATTGCCTCAGGTTGCGATGGGGTTATTTCGGTGATTGCCAATGCGCTTCCAAAACCATTCTCCGCTATGGTAGCGGATGCCCTGGCCAATAATATGGCCGAGGCCAAAGAAACCCATCTGGAGCTTTTTGAACTCATGCACCTTATTTTCGAAGAGCAAAGCCCCGGCGGAGTTAAAGCCCTAATGCAGCATTTGGGCATTTGCCAAGCCTACATGCGTTTGCCTTTGGTTCCTATTGAAGAGGGGCTTAAAGACCGCATTGTAAAGGCTGCTAAAGCATTGAAAGTATGAGGTTAACCCTTTTGTTCTTTGCTTTTATTTTTACCGCAAGCTTAGGTGCACAATCGCCTGATAAATCGATATTTCAAAATAGGGGAGCGGTTCGAGATTTTGCCATAAGTCCCGATGGGCAATGGCTGGTTTTGGCCCATGAACATGAGGCGCTTACGCTCTGGGACACACGCAACGGTGCTCAAAAGGCCAGCTATTTAGGGTTTCGTTATTCGCCCATGTGTGTAACCTTTAGTCCGGATGGTCGCTTTGTGGCTGTGGGATCCGGAGATTCTCTAGTACGCGTGCTTTCTATTCCTGCTTTGCGTTTGGTTTCGGCCTTAGAAGGCCATTTGAATTGGGTATACGACGTGGAGTGGCATCCCAAACGAAACGAAATCATTAGCGGAAGTACCGATAGCACTATTGCGGTTTGGTCCAAGTCGGGCAGTCCTATGCTGCGTCAACTCAAAAAACACAAAGAATGGGTCTGGACGGTGCTGCTCTCCCACGACCAAAAACATCTGTACAGCTCGGCAGGCAGCAAAGAACTGTACCGCTGGGACTACGAAGAAGGAGAGCTTGTAACCCGTTTTTATGGCCATCATGCGGCCATTTTTGGTTTGGCAGAGCATCCTCAGAAAAAGCAGCTGGCTTCGGCCTCTTGGGATGGCACGGTCCGCATTTGGAACAGCCATTCGGGCAACGAGGTGCAAATTTTAACCCCTAGAGGAGCCATGCAAGCCATTTGCTACAGCCCCGATGGAAAGTTCTTGGTAGTAGCTGACAAAGGCGGAAACATATACATTTACGAAACCAAAAACTGGCAAAAAGAGCGTGAATTTCAGGCACATGCCGGTGGAATTTATGCACTCAAATTCCAGAAAACCGAGGAGGGGCTTATGTTGCTTAGCGGCGGAGCCGACGGTTACCTTAAGTTTTGGGGTTGGGAACGCATTATGGGCAAGGCCTTTCGTCCTTAATTTTTTTATTTGGGCGCCTATTCAGGCCGCACACTACAAGTCCTCACTTGCAGGGCACGTTTGGCTAGGCGCTTCGTGGGCCCCCTTAATTTGGGGGCCTCCGTGCGCCAAGCCAAATCGGCCCTCCAAGTTCCGGGCTTTTCGCTGCGTCCGGGGCGCAAAGATTATCTTTCAAATGAACACCGCGCGCCGGGCGAAGGTAAGTAGCCTTGTGAGGCCAAACGCCTGGAGCATAGAGCTTTTGCCTGGCTCCCTTTAAGGAGACCCGGCAAAAGCCTAGGCTCCGGCTTTTGGCGAGCAAGCTACGCCCGGAGACCGGATTAATGCCGGCCTCTAAAGAATAAACGCATAAAACACGGAGGAGCCGGCATCGCGCCCAAATCACCTTTTAACTTAACTCAACAGCGTATCTTTCTTTGTCGTAGGCTCCTTGAGCCAGCTTTTCGCGCACTTTGGCAAAGGACTCAATGGTGTATTGCACATCTTCCATGGTATGCACCGCTGTTGGAATCAATCGCAAGATTATTACGCCTTTGGGCACCACCGGATACAGCACCACCGAACAAAAAATACCAAAGTTTTCGCGCAAGTCAACTACCAGGTTTGAGGCTTCGGCGGGTCCCCCCGAAAGATGCACCGGAGTGACGGGAGAATTGGTTTTTCCCAAATCAAAGCCCACTTCTTTGAGTCCCTGTTGCAAAGCCTTAACAATGCGCCAAAGGTTTTCTTTGAATTCCGGACGGTCACGCATGAGCTCCAGACGCTTAAGCCCACCAACCACCAAAGGCATAGGAAGCGACTTTGCGAAGATTTGGCTGCGGGTATTGTATTTTAAAAATGTAATGATTTCGGGTGCTCCGGCAATAAATGCGCCAATGGAAGCAAAACTTTTAGCAAAGGTGCCAAAATATACGTCAATTTCATCCTGAACACCTTGCTCTTGTCCGGTTCCGCCCAATCGAGGCCCCATGGTGCCAACGCCGTGCGCGTCGTCTACCAAAAGCCTAAAGTTGTACTTCTTTTTTAGGGCTACAATGCCTTTGAGGTCGCCTTGATCGCCTGCCATACCAAAAACACCTTCGGTGATAACCAAAATGCCTCCTCCGGTTTTTTCGGCCACTCCGGTGGCATGCTTCAATTGTTTTTCTAAAGACTCCATGTCGTTGTGCTTAAACATGAAGCGTTTTCCCAAATGCATGCGCACGCCGTCTACCAAACAAGCATGGCTTTCGGCATCATATACCACTACGTCCTGGCGGCCAAGCAGCGCATCTACAACGCTCATAATGCCCTGGTACCCGTAATTAAGGAGCATACCGGCAGGCTTGTCCACAAAAGCAGCCAATTCCTGCTCCAGTTGCTCATGCAAATCCGACTCGCCGGTCATCATGCGCGCTCCCATAGGTAAAGAAAGACCGTATTTGTGGGCAGCTTCGGCGTCTGCTTGACGTACTTCGGGGTGGTTGGCCAAACCCAAATAGTTGTTGAGCGACCAGACCAGCACCTCTTTTCCACGGAATTTCATACGGTTAGAAATTTCTCCTTCCAACTTGGGGAAGGCAAAATAACCGTGTGCTACAGCGGCATATTGGCCCAAGGGGCCAGGATTTTTCCTAATTTTATCAAAAATATCTCCCATAATAAGTGCTCAAGTATGCGGCACAAAATAATAACATATTTTCGTGCCGGAAATGCGAATAATAAAAGAACAGAAAATAAACAGGCGAAAGGCACGTTTCGTTCGGCAGGGATGAAGAGTTACACAAATATATTGGGAATTTTTATTGTCGGTTTATGGCTATTGACCTCGTGCGGCGATTACGGCAAGGTGCTAAAGGGCGCCGACTATCAGCAAAAGCGCACCATGGCTTTGGATTTATACGAAAAAGAAAAATACAAAAAGGCATTGCCTCTTTGGGAAGAACTGTTTGGAATTATTCGAGGTTCCAGCACAGCAGAAGAGACGCACTGGTATTTAGCCAGCACCTATTTTAATGTAGGCGATATGCTGCTCGCCAATTATTACTACAGTTTGTTTGTGAAAAATTTCCCCAAAAGCAGCCGCAGAGAAGAGGCCATGTATATGTCGGCTTTTAGTCTCTACAAAGCCAGTCCTAGGTACACCCTTGACCAAACAGCGAGTTTGGAAGCCATTCAATCTTTTCAAAGTTTTGTAGATATGTATCCAGAAAGCGCTCGGCTGGCAGAAGCCAATCGCTTGGTAGACGAACTGTTGGCCAAATTGGAACGAAAAATGCTAAATCAAGCGCACTTGCATTATGTACGGCAGGAGTACAGGGCTGCGATAACCACTTGGGAAACGGTATTGCAAGATTTCCCGGATACCGAAAAGCGATTTGAGATTTACTTCCAAATCATTAAAGCCTCATTTGAATTTGCTGATTTAAGCATTAAACAACGAAAGTGGGAAAGATTTTCGGATGTAATTGATTATTACCGTACCTTTGCAGACCGGTTAAAGGGCAGTCCTTATGAGTCTGAGGCTAAAAGTTTGATGCTAAAAGCCGAGGAACAAAAGGCCCTAGCCCCAAAACCTAACGATGAAGATGTTTAGAAGCCAAACGCATGAGCCAGCTTAAACGATTGAACGCCGAGTCTACGACAGTAACCCGCGATTTGTCAAAATTGAACCACCACACCGGTAATATTTACGAATCTCTATCCTTGATTTCTGCACGTGCCAACCAAATTCAGGTACAGCTCAAAGAAGAAGTGCGCAGCAAGTTGGAAGAGTTCATTACTCATTCTGATAATTTGGAGGAAGTAATGGAAAACCGCGAGCAAATCGAGATTAGTCGCTTCTACGAGCGCATGCCAAAGCCGGTAGCTATGGCCTACGAAGAATGGCTGCAAAATCAGATTTATTTCCGGAACGAAACTACTGGTCACTCAAGCGATCCGGAGACTGAAGCCTAAGCCATGTTGGCCGGAAAGCGTGTTTTAGTCGGCATTTCAGGAGGCATTGCCGCCTACAAAATGCCCGAAACCATCCGCTTACTTAAAAAAGCCGGCGCAGAGGTTAGGGTAGTGCTTAGCCCATCAGCCACCGATTTTGTTACTCCGCTCAGCTTAGCCGTTTGTTCCGGAAATCCGGTTACTTCAACGCTCTTTGATGAACACAATGGGCACTGGGTCAATCACGTAGAATTGGCCCTGTGGGCCGATATTATGCTCATTGCCCCGGCTACCGCCAGAACCCTTTCCTCCATGGCCCAAGCGCACACCGATAACGCGTTGCTGGTCACTTGGTTGTCCACCAGATGCCCGGTGATTGTAGCCCCTGCCATGGACCACGATATGTGGCTCAGTCCACTGGTACAGGATCAAGTGCGCACTTTGGCACAGCATAAAACCCAAATTATTCCTCCTGCCCATGGATCTTTGGCTTCCGGTTTAGTTGGCGAAGGCAGACTCCAAGAACCAATTCAATTGCTGAGGCATCTGGAATGTTTCTTTTTAAAAACTAAGGATTTGAAGGGTAAAACCTTCCTTATTTCTAGTGGAGGAACTAGAGAAGCCTTAGATCCTGTAAGGTTTCTAGGGAACGAAAGTACAGGTAAAATGGGCGCCGCTTTGGCAGATGTCGCCAAGGCTGCAGGGGCAACGGTTTGGTTTGCTCAAGGCAAAAATAGCCAAGAGCCTGTACTCACTCCTGACCGAGTTTTCCCTTTTAAATCTGCTTTAGATCTTCAACAAATTATGGAGCGCCAATCCAGGGCAGCGGATTATATTTTTATGGCTGCGGCAGTTGCCGACTACCGGCCAAAACAGCAAGAATCCCAGAAAATTAAAAAGCAGTCCGGTGGCTTGAACCAAATAGACTTAACCCAAAACCCCGACATTCTTAAAGGTTTATCGGGTCTTCCTAAGCGCGGAACCCTTGTCGGTTTTGCCCTGGAAACCGAAAACGGAATGCAGCATGCCCGTCAAAAGCTCGAAAGAAAAAAAGTGGATTTTTTGGTGCTCAATAGCATGGAACATAAAGGCGCAGGGTTGGGGCACGATACCAATAAGGTTAGCATCTTGCAGCCGGGAAAAGAAGAAATGCACCTGCCCTTACAATCTAAGCTTCAAACTGCCGTTCAACTGATTAATACCATTTGCTATGAGCTCTAAGCTTTGTTTGCTTGCCTTTTGTTTGTTTGCCATGGCTTGGACCGGTCAAGTTTCTGCACAGGAATTGAGGTGCCAGGTAACCGTAAACTCCAATCAAATAGCTCAGGTAGACCGCACCATTTTTGATGGAATGGAAGTTGGAATAAGGGAGTTTATGAACAATACCCAATGGACCAACGACCGTTACGAGGATTTTGAACGCATTGAATGTCAAGTCTTTATTAATGTAGTGAAGCAAGAGGCCAGCAGTGCCGGGCAGGTAATTCCCAACCGCTATTCGGGAACCATAACCGTGATTGCCCAACGCAGGATTTTCAACTCTACCTTTGATTCCCCTTTGTTGAATCACCAAGACAACGATTTCACCTTTACCTACGCACCCAACCAGCAATTCCTGTATTCGGAAAATGCCGCACAGGCCAATTTAACCTCGGTGTTGGCCTATTATGCCTATTTAATAATTGGCTTAGACATGGACAGTTTTGCTCCAAAGGGTGGGGAAGAGGCGCTGCTTAAAGCACAAGCGGTGGTGAACAACAGCCAAAATTTGCCTGAAACCGGCTGGAGAGCCTCCGAAGGAAACAACAACAGGTACTGGATTATTACAGATTATTTAAATCAGGCCTTTTCTCCTTTGCGTGACTTAATGTATGAATACCACCGCAAGGGTTTTGATTATATGGTGGGAGATATGAAAAAGGGCCGCTTGGGCGCTTTACAAGCCCTTGAAAAGTTAGACCAGGTGTGGGACCAAAGGCCAAATGCTTTTTTGCTTCAGGTCTTTTATAATGCCAAAAGAAATGAAATAATAAACCTGCTAAAAAACACCCCGGCCCCCGAAAAGGCTGGAATAATTCCCATCCTTAAAAAAACCGACCCTGCCCAAGCATCAAAATACGACGCAGTAGCACGCTAAGTTTCGCTTTAATCCCGCCTTCTCGTATTTTTGAGCTATGTTGCAAAGGCTTTTTATTTCCAACTTTGCGCTTATTGAGCGCTTAGATATCACCTTTGATAACGGACTCCAGGTAATTACAGGAGAAACCGGCGCCGGCAAATCCATTGCATTGGGCGCGTTGCAATTAACCCTTGGCGCCCGGGCCGATGGAGTTTCACTTGCCGAACCCGATAAAAAATGCATTGTAGAGGCGGTTTTCGATATCGAAGAACTGCACATTGAGCATTTTTTTAAAGAGCATGACTTGGATTATGAGCCAATAACCATGCTTCGTCGGGAAATTTTACCCACAGGAAGAAGTCGCGCTTTTATTAACGATTCTCCGGTTTCCCTTCAGCTGCTTAAGCAAATGGGAGACTTACTCGTCCACATCCATTTTCAACACGATACCCTGCTGTTAAAACAAGCCGATTTTCAGCAAAGTATGTTCGACCTGATTGCCGGCAACACAAAAACTTGGGAAACCTACCAATCCCTTTGGAACGAATACCAAAAGGCCCAAAAAAGGCTGGAATCTTTGGAGAAAGATATGGTAGACGCCCAAAACAATGCCGATTACCTTAATTTTCAAATCGAGCAATGGGAAGCATTGGCATGGAAACCCGGCATGCTTTCGGAATTAGAAGAGGAACAACATGCCTTACAACATGCCGACCTGATCCGCCAAAGTCTGTTGCGTGCCTCAGAAGGACTGCAAGGTGCTGAACCTGGAATCCTTTCTGCTTTGCACCACATGCAGCAACAACTCAGCAAGCTTGCCGAGTTTGGTGAATCCTTTAGTGAAATGACGCAACGGTTAGATTCATGCCGGCTCGAATTGCAGGACTTGGCCATGGAAATGGACCAAAAGGGACAAATGGTGCAAGGCGACCCTGAGCGTTTGGAGTTCTTAACCAATAAATTATCCTCTTTTTATGACTTTCAAAGAAAGCATCGGTTGGAAAGTGAACAAGAGGTGTTGGAACGAGTAGACCAATGGCACGACCAACTCAATACCCAGGACGGAGTCAAAGCCGCCTACGAATCATGTGCTGCCGAATGTCAGCGGCTCCAATTGGCCCTTCATAAGGCTGCGGAAGCACTTAGCACCTACCGAACCAAGGAGAAGCCTTCTTTTCAAGACCAAGTCCACCATTATTTAGAAGCACTTGGACTGCAAGGCGCCAGAATTGATGTAGAACTTAATAAACTACCGAAACCTGGCCCTTTCGGCTTCGAAAAACCCCAATTTTTGTTCGCTGCCAATCCCGGACTTCCGCCCGGGCCTATGAGTCAAACCGCATCTGGGGGTGAACTGTCCAGGCTCATGTTGGCCATAAAGGCCTTAGCCGCTGGAAAAAGGCAAATGCCTACCCTTATTTTTGATGAAATAGATACCGGCATTTCCGGAAAAGTAGCTTCTTCCATGGGTAAACTGCTGGCAAGCTTAGGAAAGGGTATGCAGGTGCTGGCTATTACCCACCTTCCTCAAATCGCTGCTTCCGGGCAAAAGCACTTTAAAGTCCTTAAAGCGGAGGGAAAAACACAAATGCTGGCCCTAAACCCCATGGAAAGAGTCGATGAGATTGCAGGCATGCTTAGTGGGGAAAAAATCACCCAAGAGGCGAGGGAACAGGCACAAAAACTGCTCAAGTCTGCTTAATTTTTTGTTTTTTCGCTTAAAATTATTCCTTTATGTCAGGATTATTGCAAGGTAAAACAGGCATCATAACCGGCGCCTTAGACGAACAATCCATTGCTTGGAAAGTGGCAGAAAAAGCCCACGAACACGGGGCACGTATTGTGCTTTCCAATGCCCCCGTAGCGCTTCGTATGGGCAAAATTCAAGAACTCGGCGAAAAATTAAACGCTCCCATTATTGGGGCCGATGCAACCAATAGCGAGGATCTGGAAAATTTATATAAAGCCTCCATGGAGTCCTTGGGTGGCCCTGTAGATTTTGTGCTTCACTCCATAGGCATGTCGCCCAACGTGCGCAAAAACAGAGCCTACACCGACCTTAAATACGACTGGTACCTCAAAACCCTCGATATTTCAGCCTTGTCGTTTCATAGAATGCTTCAGGCCGCCTGGCAATTGGATGCACTTAAAGAAGGTGCAAGCGTTTTGGGACTTAGCTATATCGCTGCTCAACGAAGTTTCCCGGATTACTCCGATATGGCCGAAGCTAAGGCCTTACTCGAATCCATTGCGCGTAGCTTCGGATACCATTACGGCATGCGCAAAAATGTCCGCGTAAATACGATTTCTCAATCTCCAACCAAAACCACAGCCGGTTCAGGAGTAGGAGGCTTCGATGCCTTTTTTGATTATGCCAACGATATGTCCCCTTTGGGCAACGCTTCCGCCGAAAGCTGCGCCGATTTCTGTGTGTCTATGGTTTCTGACCTTACTCGTATGGTTACCATGCAGAATATTTACCACGACGGCGGATTTAGCAGCGTAGGTATTTCTTCAAAAGTTATGCATAAATTTGCACCTGAACCCGAAGTTGACTAATATTGCTGTTATGAAACGAACCCTTTTGACTATCAGCAGTTTGTTAATTGTGCTTATGGCCTGTGGTCCCGACCGCTACGAGTTCCGCATTCCTGTTGAACATGAGGTGATTGTTCCTAAGGAAGTGAGTTTTACTCCATTTGTTTACCTCTCCGATACCGTTTCGCTCGACAGTCTTCAAGTCCTAATGGATATAAATACGCTTAGCTACGAAGAAATCGACCGGGTAACCTTGGACTCTATTAGGGTTAGCGTCATTTCTCCGGATACTACGCTTTTTGGCTTTAAAGAGTACCAGGTTTCTTGGGTATCTCTTAAAAACCCGGAACGGCAAATGCTCATTGGCTACCTGTACAACCCTCCCTTTGTTGAAGGCCCAGGCATTGGTTCCGGCGTAATTGACAGCATCGATTCCACCTTGGTTTTGCAGCCTAATGTTACCGATGTAACCGATTGGATTTTGAACGATACCTTTCAAACCAGGTTCTCTACCCTGCGAAATGTAATGCCATGGGACTCCAAAGACGACTATACACTTAAGGTATATTACCAACTCTTTGTGGAAGCATCTAAGTAACCACGAATGATTACTCAAACGAAGGCTCCTATTTTTTAGGAGCCTTTTTTTTAAGTGGGTGCCCGGGCGGGCTGCCCGCTCATAGGCTGCTTGTCTGCTGCAAAAATAAGGGCGCTAGGCAGGTCTGCTTATGGCAGCCGGCCCAGCGCTCCTAATTTTAAGCAGCATCCTGCACAGCGCTAAACGCTTGCATCCCTGGCACAAATCACGGACTGATTTGAGATTATTGCCTTATGTGTTCAAGAGAAAATTCCTGCCTAAAGCCTAAGGAACGAATCGCCCTTAAAACAGCTACGCGTCAAAGGCCAAATAATAGCGAAATATTTATCTAAAGAATAGAGCATAAAAAAAGCCTCCTTTAGGGGAGGCTTTTTTTTTAAATACTTGAACTTATTGTACCGAGTCGGTAGGTTCTACCTGAACACAGTTGTAAAGCTTGTCGGTCCATTCTACCTGGAAATCCATGCGCTCATTTTGATCTGCAGAACACAACTCCTCCACAACTTGCGTGTCACCTCCAATGGGAGTGCACTGAATACAAATCTCTTCTCCGCAAGAAAAAAGTAGGGCAGAGGACAAAATCAAGGTAAACAAACGTAAAGCTTTCATGCTGTTTTTTTTTCAAAGATACATTTTTGGTCGATTTGCACAGAAAATAGAAGCTTAGCTTTCATTTTCCTTTTGGGAAGAAGGTTGTTCGCCCTTCTTCTTAACCGTTTTTTTGCGCACCACAATTTCATCTTTAGACAAGCCAATCTGGATTGAGTCGCCTTCTTTGAGTTGGCTGTTTATAATTTCTTCGGCCAGTTTATCCTCAATGTATTTTTGAATGGCTCTTTTCAATGGACGTGCCCCAAATTGCGGGTCAAATCCTTTTTCGGCGATAAAGTTTTTAGCGCTTTCGGTAACTTTAATGGTGTAGCCATTTTGTTTAACCCTCCGAATCAGTCCTTCGAGTTCCACATCAATAATTTGATGAATATCTTCCTGAGATAAGGAGTTAAAGAGTACTACATCGTCTATTCGGTTTAGGAATTCGGG
The DNA here is from genome assembly GCA_964545365.1 of uncultured Candidatus Competibacteraceae bacterium. GTDB lineage: Bacteria > Bacteroidota > Bacteroidia > CAIKAF01 > CAIKAF01 > CAIKAF01. The sequence goes on from CAZJFM010000019.1 coordinate 13,906, forward strand.
AGCAAAGGCCTTTTTTAATGCATTTTGAATGACGCTTTTATTATGGTCTTCGGCTTGCTTTTCCCGGGCTCCCGTTTTAAAACCAACGCCCTGGCCAAACTCCTTCAATTCGCGACTTCCAATATTAGAAGTCATAATGATTATGGTGTTTTTAAAATCTACTTTTCTGCCCAAGGAGTCGGTAAGCAATCCGTCATCAAGTGCTTGCAGCAATAAGTTAAAAACATCAGGGTGGGCTTTTTCAATTTCATCAAGCAATACAACGGAGTAGGGTTTGCGCCGTACCTTTTCGGTAAGTTGGCCACCTTCCTCGTATCCTACATATCCGGGAGGGGCTCCAATAAGCCGGGAAACCGCAAACTTTTCCATGTACTCACTCATGTCAATGCGGATGAGCGCATCTTCGCTATTGAACATGGTACGCGAAAGTACTTTGGCCAATTGGGTTTTACCTACTCCGGTTGGTCCAAGAAAAATAAACGAACCAATGGGTTTGTTGGGGTCCTTAAGGCCTGCTCGATTTCTTTGAATGGCACGAACCACTTTTTTCACAGCTTCGTCTTGACCAATGACTTTGGCTTTTACTCGATCGGTCATTTCAGCGAGCTTGGCGATTTCGCTTTCGGCTACCTTTTGAACGGGGATACCCGTCATCATGGAAACTACTTCTGCTACATCTTCTTCACTTACCGTTTCTCTATGGTTCTTGGTTTCTTCTTCCCAGGCCTTTTTTACTTCCTCTAGCCTTTCAATCAATTGCCTTTCTTTATCACGCAAGCGGGCAGCCTCTTCGTAACGTTGACTGCGTACCACTTGGTTTTTTTCAACCTTTACGTCCTCAATTTGCTGCTCAATATCCTCAATTTCTTTTGGAACATGGATATTGGTAATATGCACTCTTGCTCCGGCTTCATCCAGGGCATCGATAGCCTTGTCGGGGAGGTGCCTGTCTGTAATGTATCTTTCGGTTAAGCTTACACATGCCTTAACGGCTTCAGGGGTGTAGTTTACGTTATGGTGTTCTTCATACCGTTCCTTAATGTTGTTTAGGATTTGAACGGTTTCCTCCGCGGTGGTGGGTTCTACCATTACCTTTTGGAAACGACGGTCAAGTGCTCCATCCTTTTCTATATACTGTCTATATTCATCCAGGGTAGTTGCTCCAATGCATTGAATTTCGCCACGAGCCAGAGCCGGCTTAAACATATTGGATGCATCCAGTGAACCACTGGCACCCCCTGCGCCGATTATGGTGTGAATCTCGTCAATGAACAGAATAACGTCGGGAGACTTTTCCAATTCGTTCATGAGTGCTTTCATGCGTTCTTCGAATTGACCGCGGTATTTGGTGCCGGCAACAAGAGAAGCCAAATCCAAGCTTACAATACGTTTGTTGAACAAAACGCGACTCACTTTTTTCTGGGCAATACGGAGTGCAAGGCCCTCGGCAATAGCTGACTTACCCACGCCGGGCTCTCCAATTAAAATAGGGTTGTTCTTTTTTCTCCTACTTAAAATCTGACTTACCCTTTCAATTTCTTTGTCTCGACCAATTATGGGGTCAAGTTTTGACTCTTCAGCCATTTTAGAAAGGTCTCGGCCAAAATTGTCAAGTACAGGAGTTTTGCTTTTGGCATCGCCGGGTTTTTTGGAAGAAAAACTGCTGCCTTGTTCCTCCGGCTCATCGTCGGATGGGGTATTGGGAAACTCAGACTTGGGAGATTCTGATATCATATATTCAATTTCTTCTTTAACTACCGGATAATCTACATTAAAGCGGCGCAAAATGCGGGTTACCACACTGTCGTCGTCCTTTAAAATTGCCAAAAGCAAATGTTCTGTTCCAATTACGTTGGAATTAAAGAGTTTAGCTTCCAGATACGTTACTTTTAGCGCTTTTTCGGCTTGTTTTACCAAGGGGATATTGCCCAAGCTTACCGTATTTTTTGCGTGCGGTCGGATAGACGCTTCTATTTCCTTACGCAACTCTTCCATATGAACGCCCAGGGATTTCAAAATTTTGATGCCCATTCCTTCGCCTTCTCGAACCATGCCGAGCAGCAAATGTTCCGTTCCTATATAGTCGTGGCCTAGCCTTAAAGCCTCCTCACGGCTGTAGGTGATTACATCTTTTACGCGGGGTGAAAATCGTGCCTCCATAACGGTTTACCTGATACCTTGTTCCTATTTATAACGAATAAAGATGAAAAACGTTTGTTTTTGTTGCCTGCAAGGTAATTTTTTTTGTCACTAATGAAGAACGTGCAGCTTAGATTATTCACAATTTTTTTCGTACTTGTTATTATCTTCTAAGCTAGAACAACATTGCCTTCAGGCCAATTCATTACCTTCGTCCATTCGGAAATGTTTTGAGTATATGTCTCAACTAGAGGAAAATTAAATAGAAATGGCAGACGAACAAGTTACAGGACCTGATTATCCAAATCAACGAATCATTCCTATCAATATAGAAGAGGAAATGAAATCGGCCTACATCGATTATTCGATGTCGGTTATTGTTTCCAGGGCATTGCCTGATGTTAGAGATGGCTTAAAGCCTGTGCATCGTAGGGTACTTTTTGGCATGTCTGAACTTGGAGTCCTCTCCAATCGTCCGTATAAAAAATCTGCGCGTATTGTGGGGGAGGTGCTAGGTAAGTATCACCCCCATGGCGATAGCTCAGTTTACGACGCTATGGTGCGTATGGCGCAAGATTGGTCCTTAAGGTATCCTTTGGTCGATGGCCAGGGTAACTATGGATCTATGGAAGGGGATAGCCCTGCCGCCATGCGTTATACCGAAGCCAGGCTTAAAAAGGTGGCCGAAGAGCTTCTTGAAGATATCGATAAAAACACCATCGATTGGCGTTTGAATTTTGATGATTCTCTCGAAGAACCAACGGTGCTTCCCGGAAAAATCCCAAGCCTATTGGTGAATGGCAGCTCCGGTATTGCTGTAGGTATGGCCACCAACATGGCACCACATAACTTAACCGAAGTTATTGATGGAATTGTTGCCTTTATTGACAACAGGGACATTTCCGTGGAGGAACTGATGCAATACATCAAAGCCCCTGATTTTCCTACCGGTGGCATTATTTACGGATATGAAGGAGTTAAATCTGCCTTTGAAACCGGTAGAGGACGTATTGTACTAAGAGCTAGGACAAATATCGAACTTCTGGACAATGGCAAGGAGCAGATTGTAGTAACCGAAGTGCCCTATCAGGTAAACCC
>CAZJFM010000019.1:17242-35570 GCA_964545365.1 uncultured Candidatus Competibacteraceae bacterium
CGCGACAAAATTCGGGAAGAGTACGACCAAATCATGGAAAAAATTCATTGGTTAAAGCGTGTTCTTGCCGAAGAACCGCTTCGAATGAATATTATTCGCGAGGAACTCGAAGAAATTCGCCAGAAATATGGGGATGAGCGCCGCAGTGAAATTGTATATTCTGCTGATGATTTCCGCATTGAAGATATCATAGCCGATGAGCCTATGGTAGTTACCATTTCGCATCTGGGATACATCAAACGCACCCAACTTGTGGAGTACCGGCAACAAAGCAGGGGAGGGGTAGGGTCTCGCGGAAGCGCCACCAGAGACGAAGATTTCCTAGAACATTTGTTTATAGCCGATACCCACGCATACATGCTTTTCTTTACCGAAAGAGGGCGATGCTATTGGTTGAGGGTATTCGAAATTCCCGAAGGAGCCAAATCGACCAAAGGAAGGCCTATTCAAAATCTAATTCAAATTGAGCCCGGGGACAGGGTTAAAGCCTTTATTGCGGTTAAAGGATTGGATAATAAGGAATATACCGAGTCCAATTTTATCGTCATGTGCTCTAAGAAAGGGGTAATTAAGAAAACCACCCTGGAAGCTTACAGCAGACCTAGAGCCAATGGAATCAATGCCATTAATGTGCGTGAAGACGATGAGCTTTTGGAAGCAAAACTTACCAACGGCAACCACGACATTATGATGGCATTGAATACCGGACGCGCCATTCGCTTCCCCGAAGAAAAGGTGCGTGCCATGGGCCGAACAGCCACCGGTGTTCGCGGAATTCGCCTAGACGACGAAGTAAATGATGAGGTAATTGGGATGATTACCATTGATCCCAACGATCCGGCAGAGGTACTCGTGGTAAGTGAAAACGGTTTTGGGAAACGGTCTTCTATAGAAGAGTACCGAATTACCAACCGGGGTGGTAAAGGGGTACGCACCATAAACATTACCGATAAAACAGGCAACTTAATCGCCCTTAAAGCAGCCGTTGATGGAGATCATTTAATGATTATTACCAGAAAAGGTACACTTATACGCCTTGCGGTAGAAGAGATGCGTATCATGGGCAGAGCCACCCAGGGGGTGCGACTTATTCGGATGCGTAACGACGACCAAATTGCAGCGGTAGCTCGGGTGCGCAAAGAAGCCGTGGAAGAAGCGGGAATGGAAGATGAACCAACGGTAGACCCTGCCAACGAGGCTGATGAAACCGGAGTGGATACAACAAATCCAGAGACTCCCGAAACCACGTAAAAACGACAAAAGGCCAAAAGTGTCTTCACACTTTTGGCCCGAATTTTGTTAATTTAAACGTACAAAATGACCGCAATTATGAATATTTCAAACAGCATACCCTTTCACTGGAAGGTGTTAAGTTTAGGTCTGTTTTTTATGAGCAACCTATCGCTTTCAGCACAAGATGCCGCAGTATTAACGGCTTGGGAAAACCTAGGGACCTACGAACGTGAACGCGAAAACAACGAAGAAGCTGCCATAAATGCCCTGCTGGAAGCCAAGGAAAACATTGACGGCGCGGTGTTGAATGATGCCACCCGCGGTAAATCAAAAACCTGGAAGCGCAGAGGAGATGTGTATTGGTTTATTTATACCGATAAAAGCCCCCGATTGCTATTGCATAAAGATGGCGCTCCAGACACTGCAGCCTCAAGCTATATGCGTGCTTTGGTAGTAGAAACTAGAGGAAACGGAAAGCCAAAAATTGAGAATGCTGCAGATATCGGCAATAAGTTGTTGACTTTGGGTAACACACTGTTTGAACAAGGACTGGATAAATTCAACAGCTCAGATTTTAAAGCCTCCGATGCAGCGTATGCAAAGGCTTTTACCATTTTTAGTGCCCTCTCTAATCAAGATCCGGAGAATCAAGGAATTCAAAGGCAATTGGCAATCATTCAATTGTACCGCTCCATGGCCTTGTTTAATGGCGGGGAAAAAGAAAAGGGCATTGCCATGGCCAAAGAAGCCATGGAAGCACAGCCTAAAGATACGGTGATGACCCAAAATTTGATTTCCTTGTACCTGGCAAACGAAGACTATGAAAAGGCCAAGGAAGTGATTCAAATCTCCAATGAACGTTTTGGTGAGATACCTGATTTATATATGATGGATATTCGCTTGGCTTTACTAACCGGAGATAATGAAAGGGCAGGGGAGTTGATAGCCAAAGGAAAAGAGAAGTTTCCTCAGAAACGTGCAGAAATTGTGTTGGAGGAAGTGAATTTTCACCTTGAGCAAAAGAACGATGAGAAAGCCTTAGCTGCCATTAATGAAGCGATTGAAGCGTTTCAGGAAACAGAGGAGAAAGACATTTTAAAAGTATTGTACTTTAATAAAGGTGTGGTGAACGATAAAATTGTGGAACGCTTAATTGCAGAAGACCCGGAAGCTAATGCCGAAATAATTGCCAAAAGAAGAGCACAAGCAGAAGAAGGTTATGCTCAGACCTTGGAATTGGACCCTACAAATACAGGCGCTTATCTGCAATTGGCCAATGGCATTATTTCCAAAGCCAACGTAAAATTGAATGAAGCCAACGCCTTGGATTTGTCCGAGACCGAAAAATACGAAGCATTAAAGGCAGAAGCTACCGAATTGTTTAAAGAAAGTGCCGTAAAGCTGGAGAAAGCATATACTGTTGAAAAGGCTAAAGAATCGCCTGACTCCGGACGAATGAGCATAATTCGGAGCACCTTGATGCAAGTGTATACCAAAACCGGAAATACAGAGCGGTACAGAGAGCTCAAGGCAGAGGAAGGAAAATGATGTCGTTTGATAATCCCTTAAAAAATCCCGGCTTTTGTCGGGATTTTTTTTGGGCCCCGGCGGAATTGGAAAGCCCGGAGGAACGAAGCCAAGCGCCATGAGCTTTTGCTTTTTGGAGCTTTGCGGAAAACAAGCAAAAGCCATGGCGCTAAGCTGAGGGCCGAGGACTTGGAGATGGAGACGGAAAAGGCCCCCAGAAAACTAAATGAGGTAGGATTTCCAAACCCCTATTTAACATAATATAAATTATCGTCAAATAGGACGGGACATGGAAACGTTTTTGCCCCTTAACCATGCGCATTTGTCTTGGCTTAAACTTTTCCTTATTGTCTAGCGATGATTTGGTGCATTTTTAACTTGACAAAACATGCTAGGCCTGCATTTGAGCCTTTAAGGACGTTAAGCATTCTCGACAATGGTTGAGTTCGAATTCAAGGGCCTTCTTGTTGTTCTCCGATGGCTCATTATGCAGTCTATGTGCCGCTTCGCAAAGGCTAAAAAAACGGCACCACTTGCTTAAGCTTAGTAAACCGGAGCATTCGTTGGAGTTCAAATCCGAATTTTGCATCCATTGAAAAAGTCGGTTTAGGACGTATTCCAGCCAAAAATCTACCAATTTTGCTTTGGGCAGCATACCCAAATTGAGGTTCTCAAGGGAGATCGGTTCGGATTTAGAAGCCTCCCTGAATACGCTCCATGCCTCATTGGTTTGCTGAATGTGCTGTTCCAGGCGCATTAAATCCTTATCCATTATAGGTTTTTGCAAAAATCCGGCCACACCAGCCTTTAAGTTCTGTTCTATTTCAGTGGTTTCAAGGTGCGCCGAGGTGCTTATGATGGGCAGCTCAAAATCCGGGATTTCCGTTCTTAAGCGGCTGATCCATTCGTCTCCACTTTCTTTTTCCAACTGGTGGTCGAGCAGCACCAAGTCAAATACACAGGTTTCGTTAAGGATGCATTCCAGCGCCTCGTCTCCGTTATCAAACCATTCCACATGTTTTCCCGAACGTTTCAGATACATTTTAACGATCTGAGCGTTTAGTTCGTTGTCCTCCAACAGAAGGATATTCATGTTTGGAGCGTTTTCCATCTAAGGAGTTAAGGTTTAGTCCTTTTCCGGTTCTTCGCTGTTGGTGGCTGCTTCCTGATTTTCGGTTGACTCGAGTGCCTCGGGATCGGTCATGCCATTTTCTACGGCTTGGTTAAACCAACGGAAGAGTTTTTTAAGATCGCTATCACGTACTCTTTCTTTATCAAAGTCGGGCACAATTTCTTCAAATGTTTTTCTTAAGGCATCTGCGGGTTCGGTGTGTTTGATTGATGGCTTGCCTTCTGTTTTTTTAAGCAAACGCACAAACACATCTCTGAGCGCCACTTCGCCTTCGTAGGTATACATGCTAATGTCCTGCAAGCTACTTACTTGCTGGGATTGATACACGGGCATTTTTTTGCCGTTTTCTAGAGATTTAGCTACCAATCCAAATTTGGTTCTGCTTAATATTTCAAACAGGCTGCTTTGCCCTGCTATAGAGATTAGTTTTTCGAATTCCATGCCTTTTGTTTAATGCAGTGTCAAAAATAGCAATCCTAACGAATCAAGGACCAACTTCGAGTTTTCTTCCTTGCAGGACAGTTAAATTCCCTCCGCAAAGCGTTTCCAGGTAGGCGACATGAGCATCGCTTTGAGAAATTACGGGGTCAAGTCCTTGAGCTGCTGAAGGAGCCACAATGTATACGCGGTCGTTTGGATTGGGGACTGTTCCCCTACTCCAATTAGCGGCATCGTGCCAATTGCTGTTTAGTGCTGCACCGGTCCAAACATTGACGGAGTTTTGGTATCGTTGCAGGGCTTCTTGGGCAAATGCTTGAGCTTCGGAAAGGTTTTGTCCGGTTACTAGTGCCATGCTAAACAAGGCACAGCCGGAGGTATCTATTTGAGGAATTTCACCGCCCAGGTATTGAGCGAAATCACTAACGGGGCCACCGGGCCTTCCAATTCCACCGGTCATAACTTGCCATTTTTCTGCGTCAGAAAAGCCATCTGTAATGGCCATGGAGCCGTTGTTTCCCGAAACATCAATGGCATAATAATGAGGGGTACCGCTTTGCAGAAGGACCATTCCAAAGCTCACCGGATGGTTGGCATTTTTTTGATAGCCTAGTCTGTTTTGGGCATCCCAGGCTGCTATATTGGCATTTCTATAAAATAAGCTGTCGTGCATGTCTAAATCGCAGAAATACCCGGCATACAAGTTGTTTATAGGCTGGTTTCCTGTATTTTTTATCCAGTGGTCTAAGAACAAAATGCCACGATTTTGAGCGGCTGTATCGCCCCAAGCATAGCGCATGACTTCGAATTGGTTGAGTAAGGTATCCTTAAAGTAGCTTCTTATGGTTTTTACTCCGTGGTCGCCACGATGGATGGTGCTTATGGGGGCGGTGGCTTGGAAATGGTTTTGTTGGTCTAAGGGGCAACAACCGGTAATTGGCGCAGATAGGGTTTGGTTGAGTACTGTTTGGTTGTGACCTAACCAAAATCCCATACCGTTAAAATAAATTTCCATTAATTGGGCGGCCCCACCGGGTCTTCTCCAGCCGATTCCGGCCTGAGCGGATCCGTCGGAGTAACCCATTTGACCGGTATTTGTGACGGAAATATGTATGTCGTTTTCATCCCAAAGCATGTGTTGCGGATGCAGGTATAAAAAGAAGTCGGTTCTACCTGCCGAGGCGGTATCGGCATATTGTATTCGAAAGTGCACCAAAGTATTGGTTGGAGTAGCTGGGTCTACCACAAAGCGAAAAGGTGCAGTTGCATGGCTGACGGTATCGTTGGCTTGGACAACGCCGAGGGACTGGGTGCTGTCGATCCACTGTACATAAGGGCTAAAAGCTTCCATTTCTGCGGAAAGACTCCCATGGGATGCGGCCAGTAAGTTCCAGGAAAACCCGGAAAGTAAAACGGTATCGCCCGGAAGAAAAACGCCATCACCATCGGCGTCGGTATGTTCGCGGGAAATATAATGAAGTCTTGCTCTTGAAGGTTGGTTGTAGGCTTTCCAAACGTTGAGTCTTCCTTCTCCCAAAAACCCGGCAAAGGGAAGGTTCGAAGGCATGGTGTCAATGATGTCTGCATTATTAAGGATGCGTGCACCGGCTTGCCAAGGAGTTAATCCGGGAATAGCCGAAAGCAGTAGGCCTGCTGCACCGGAGGTAACTGCAGAGGCGTCGGAAGTTCCGTTGGAAGTGGCATATCCCCCACCCCAAGTCCGATGCATGCCTATTCCCGGAGCGGCTAGGTTCATTATTCGATAATAGCTGGAGGTTCCACCTTTGTTGTCGTTAATGTCTGTAGAGGCCACTCCTATGACCTGAGGATAGGCTGCGGGGTAAATGGGAACGGTATTGTTTGAATTTCCGCCTGCGGCCACCAAAAGGCAGCCTCGATTCAAACTAGCGTAGTCTAGCACGTCACGGGCAAAGTGGCTAACTCCGGTTCCTCCCCAGGAGCAATTGATAACGTTTGCCCCATGGTCGGCAGCGTAAACGATACCTTCATACCCTCTTGTCCAACCGTTGGATGCGTTTACCATTTTTACCGGAAGGTATCGGATGTTCCAGCCCACCCCGGCCACGCCTAGATTATTGTTGGTGGTAGCTGCTACAAGTCCGCACATTCCTGTGCCATGGATGCTGAACTGATTTCCGGTAGGATTGTAGGAAGGGTCATTGTCCCAATCTCCCAAATCCCATCCCCTAAAATTGTCTATATATCCATCGCCATCGTTGTCTATTCCATCCACAGGGTCTGCGTAGTTTAAGGCAAGGTTTGCTTGAAGGTCGGGATGGGCAAAATTGGTTCCTCCATCTACTACGGCAACCACTACATTGGTATCGCCCAAGCTAATGTTCCATAAACTGTCGGCACCAATTTTCGGTAAAAACCATTGCTGGCTGTAATTGGGGTCATTCGGGGTAACCAGGGGTTGTACTCTAAGGGCAGGCTCAGCCCATTCAACACCCGGAGTATTGAATAAACGTGCTGCTAAGGTATAGGAAGGAAGCGTATCCGGAAAGTGCACTCGAAAAATATGGTCGAGCGCCACCAGAGGAACGGGAGCCATAGATTCTTTTGGCGGGTTCCAATTAGGAAGTGCTTTTTCTATATGTGTAAGCTGCAAACTCCGGCTAGTGGCCTTCCAAAAGCTGCTGTCCAAGTCAAACCACAAATGCATTCCGGATGGGGTCAACTTTAGGAGTAGCTCTCCTGGAATCACCTCCTGTGGTGTATTTCCGGATGGGAAGGGATATTGCTTGGGGTTAAAATTGTCAGCCATTTGGGCTTTTAGAGAAGAGCAAAGCATCACGAGCCCCAGGCTTGTAAATTTTAAAAAAGTACGATTCATTTAATACCTTTATTGGTGCTTGCTTAGGTTTGCTTTCAAAGTTACCACCAAAAATAACGCAGTCAAAGGCGCTAATGAAAAAGGACTGATAAAAGTCAAATAAAGCCATAACAAACCTCATAGAAAAGCCCATCTTAATTCTTCATATTTGAGGCACATTAAAAACAGTTTTTATGCTTTCGTTTGATTTTAAAAACAAGGTGGTTGCCATCACCGGAGCAAGTCATGGCATAGGCCAGGCGACGGCCCTGGCTTTTGTTCGGGCGGGTGCCAAAGTTGCGCTGCTGGATATAGAAGAAAACCAAGGGTTCTTAGAAGCATTAAAGCAGCAAAATGCCTCCTTTTTATTCACTAAGGGAGATATTCGATATACGCAAGTTCAGCAGGAGTTTTTTGATGTTATACAGGATAAGTTTGGCTGCTTGGATGTTGCTTTTTTAAATGCAGGGGTTGAGGGTGCTCCCGGTTCCTTTTTAGAATCTTCAAAAGAAGCCTGGACAAGGACCTTAGATATAAACTTAGAGGCTTTACGTGAGGGAGCACGCCTTAGCCTAAAAGCCATGCTGCCACAAAAACAAGGGGCTATAATTTTGAATGCCTCTATTGCCGGTTTGCGTGGTTTTGCTTACTCTTCGGCCTATGTGGCTTCGAAACATGCTGTGGTAGGTTTAACCAAGTGTTTGGCGATGGAGTATGCAGCTCAGGGCATTCAGATAAATGCGGTGTGTCCGGGATTGATACAAACCCCTATGATTGACCGCTTTTCGGGCGGGGATATGGAGGCATTGGCACCCATGATAGCCAGAAAAGCCATTGGACGTATTGGTCAAGCCGAAGAAGTGGCGCAGCTGGTGCAGTATTTGTCTTGTCCGGAAAGCGCCTTTATTGTTGGGCAAGCCATTGCTATAGACGGTGGGTACACCTTAGGCTGATTGGGCAACCTCTACCAGGTCGGTGTCTAGTTCTACTTTTAAGTTGTTGATAATGAACTCTTGCCTTTCCGGCGTATTTTTACCCATGTAAAATTGCAGAATCTGTTCAACACTTAAGTCTTTTTTCATCATTACAGGTTCCAGCCGAATGTCCGGACCAATAAATTGGCGGAATTCATCGGGTGAAATTTCTCCCAGCCCTTTAAAGCGTGTTATTTCGCAGCTTTTTCCGAGTTTTTTTATGGCTTTTTCGCGCTCAGATTCGGAATAGCAATAAATGGTTTCTTTTTTGTTGCGGACCCTAAACAGTGGGGTTTGGAGGATGTATAAATGCCCGCGTTTTACCACTTCAGGGAAAAACTGAAGGAAAAAGGTAATCAGGAGTAAGCGAATATGCATACCATCCACGTCGGCATCGGTGGCAATTACGATTTGGTTGTACCGGAGGTTCTCAATATCGTTTTCGATATCCAAAGCAGCTTGCAAAAGGTTGAATTCCTCATTCTCGTACACAATTTTTTTGCTTAAGCCAAAGGTGTTTAGGGGCTTTCCTTTTAAGCTGAATACGGCTTGTGTACTTACGCTTCGGGCCTTGGTAATGGATCCGGAAGCAGAGTCTCCCTCGGTGATAAAGAGCGTGGTGTTCAATCGCTCCTCGTGCTTGGAGTTGCTGTAGTGTACCTTGCAGTCCCGCAGCTTTTTGTTGTGCAAACTTGCTTTTTTGGCGCGTTCTTTGGCGATTTTTTTAATACCGGCCAGCGCTTTGCGTTCCTTTTCAGAAGCAATGATTTTTTGAAGGAGCGCTTCGGCCACGTCCGGATTTCTGTGCAGGTAATTGTCCAACTCCCGCTTCATAAAATCATTGACGAAGGTGCGGACAGTAACTCCATCGGGAGCTATATGCGTGGAGCCCAGTTTGGTTTTGGTTTGGGATTCAAACACAGGCTCAATGACTTTGATGGCCGCTGCTGCAATGATGGAGGAACGAACATCGGAGGCATCAAAATCCTTTTTGTAAAACTCACGAATGGTTTTCACCACGGCTTCTCTAAAAGCCGCTTGATGGGTGCCTCCTTGGGGCGTATATTGGCCATTCACAAAGGAGTAGTATTCTTCGCCGTACTGATTGCCATGCGTTAAGGCTACTTCAATGTCTTCGCCCTTTAAATGCACAATGGGATAAAGCGTTTCTCCACTGATTTCGTTTTGGAGTAAATCCACCAAACCTTGGTCTGATTTGATTTCTTCCCCATTAAAATAGAGGCTTAAGCCTGTATTCAGGTAGGCATAATTCCAAAGCAGTTTTTCTACATACTCTTTTCTAAATCGGTAATTTGGAAAAATCTGATAATCAGGGACGAACTCCACTAAAGTTCCTTGACGCTCCTTACTATCTATAATTTCATGGTCTTGAATCAGAACGCCGCGCTCAAATTCGGCCACCTTTGCCTTGCCTTCCCGACTGCTTTGCACTTTAAAATACTGCGATAAAGCATTAACAGCTTTGGTTCCAATTCCGTTAAGGCCTACGGATTTTTTAAAAACCTCGCTATCGTATTTGGCACCGGTATTGGGTTTAGAAACACAGTCGATTACTTTTCCTAGAGGAATGCCCCTACCATAATCCCTGATGCGCACTCGGTCTTGGTCGATGTCAATTCGTATTTGCTTGCCATTACCCATAACAAACTCATCGATGGAATTGTCTATAACTTCCTTAAGCAGGATGTAAATGCCATCGTCGCCTGAGGAGCCATCTCCAAGCTTGCCAATATACATGCCCGGGCGCAGTCGGATATGTTCTTTCCAGTCTAAGGACCGGATGCTGTCTTCGCTGTAATTTGAGGATTGCATTTCTGCCATAGCCCAAATATACCAAGCAGCGCGCAAAGGTGTAGCCTTAGTTAGGTATGAAAGCAAGATTTTCATCTTTTTTTGACCTGTTGCTTGCATTCAGCTGCCTGCTTTGCCGTAATTTTGAGGCGGTATGCACCTTGCCCTGCGATTTTTGTTGGCTCTTTTCCTTTCGCCCTGGACCCTATTGCTTGGACAAAACTGTTTTGATATTGAAGCTGTTTTGGTAGATGCTTGCGGAAACCCTGAAGGAACCAGCGAAATGGTACGTTTTCGGGTCGGGCCTCAAAACTTACAAGTAAATCAGCTCACCGTCTCGTGGCCCAACAATGCCTTTTTGGGGATTTGTCAAAATGCGAATACTGCGGCCAAGGTACAGCAAATCAACAATCAGATTAGCCAATGCGGCTTTGCAAAAGAGCCCCTAAATGGAGTGCTTCCTGCCGGCTCTTCGGTGTTGTTGATTACCTCTGAAAACGTAAATATCAATGCCAATTCCTTTGCCAATTTGGCCGATACCATCTATGTGATTTTTCAATGTGCCGGAAATACAGCAGGCCATTTTGCCAATGCTACAGGAGCCGGACAGCGTACCCTTTCCATGTTCTTCTCCTCCCCCAGCCCTTGCAGCGATATTGTGACCTATACTTGTGCTCAGTTGCTGGACCAAAATGGAGTTGCCGGGCCCACCAGTCCTTCCAACCTTAGAGACGGTGCTTTGGTCGATTTTTCCTCCGGGAATGCGGTATATGCCAATAATGGATGTCAGATACCGGCCCAACCCTTATTTATAAGCATACAAGGCCAAGGAAATTTATGCCCGGGCGATACCCTTTGGCTGGATGCTTCCCATAGTTCAAGCCTGAGCAATTTCACCTGGACCGGCGGAACAGGAACCTTTTTAAATCAAGGCCAGTCCCAAACTGCTTATATTATCGGTGCAGCTGATCAAGGTAATGTAGTACTGCAAGTTGCTGCATCTAACTGCAACGGAGCCAGCTTCTCAGCTCAATACTCCTTTTTAGCAGGAAGCCTGCCAACCATTCAATTAAGTCCGGGATCTACCGCACTTTTGTGTCCGGGTGGACAAGTGTCCTTGCAAGCCAGTGGTTCCGGTGTGGTCCAGTGGGTGGGAGGCCCTACAAGTTCTACTTACACGGTGCAGCAGGCCGGCACCTATGTGGTGGAGGTGACGAATGCTTGCGGCAGCTCCTTTGACTCCATTTTGGTGCAGGATGCCCAAGCCCCTGAGGTGGAAATTCTTGATCCGGGACCCGGACCTTTTTGCGCCAATCAGCCCCTTACTTTGCAAGGCCAAGTTTTGGCAGGCAATGTAAATCAAGTGCAATGGCAGGATGGAACTTCCGGTTATCAGCTCACGACCAACACTACAGGCTGGGTGGTATTTTCGGCATTTGGACCCTGTGGTCAGGACCAAGACAGTTTGTACTTGGATTTTCTACCCGCACCTTTGGCTCAAATCTCATCCTCCAGCGGTCAAGACTTTATATGTCCGGGCGACAGTTTATTGCTTTTGGCTTCCGGTCAGGGCAATCTTCAATGGATACCGGGCGGTACTGGAGGCAATATCTGGGTTAATTCACCTGGTACCTTTGTTTTAGAAGCCTCCAATAGTTGTGGAACGGATTCAGATAGTTTTATCGTAACCGCAGGAAGCCCCACCGGCCTAAGTTGGCTGGGCCCAAGCGATACCACCACATGCCCACAGCCTTTTTTAGACGTAGCGGTCACTGCCAATGCGCCTATTCAATGGAGCAATGGAAAAACAGGTAGTACCAACCGATTGAACCAAAGCGGTGATTTTTGGGTCATGGCGCAAGGCCAATGCTCCAACGATTCGCTATTTGGGCATTGGGACATTTTGGATGTTGAGGCGGTCGCTGCCTTGTCTCCTTTAACCGGAATGGAGCCCTTGACCGTAGAAGGTTTTGGGCAACTGCTTGCTCCGACGGTAAGTGGATTTTGGCTTTTTCCTCCCGACAGTATGGTTATGGACACGGTGCTAAACCACACCTTTTTTGAGGCAGGAAACTACACCCTGCAATTTGTTGCGCTAAATGCTTTGGGCTGTCGTGCCGTTGAGTCTTTTGAGGTGTTGGTGCGTCCGGACCCCTATTATACCCTATTCCTGCCTTTTGCTTTTACGCCCAACGGCGATGGCATAAACGATGTTTTGAAGGTGTATGGAAGTCGCTACCGTTTGGTTCAAGCGTTGGTTTTTAACCGCTGGGGGGAAGAGATTTATGCCTGGAGCCAAAAAGAAAAGGGTTGGGACGGTCGAATCGATGGAAAAGAGGCGCCCTTAGGCACATATGTCCTTAAAGTCCGCATTCTAACCCTTGCGGGCGAGGAAGTAGAACAGCTGCAAGGGGTTCAGCTCTTGCGCTGATTACCAAGAAATAATTACCTGGCCATGGCCGCTCCGTTGTCCCGACTGGTTGGTTTGGTTGGTTCCGGCATTGTAAGAACCACCGCCACCACCGGGTTGATCGTTTTGATTGGAGCCTCCCCCACCTCCGGAATAGCCGCCACCGCCGCCACCGCCGTGGTGAAATGCGCCACCGCCACCAAAACCACCGCGATTGAATTGGCTTTGGCCACCGCAATGATCCACGCCACCGGCAAAGGTGGGCAAAGACCGTCCGCCTTCTACCTGATTACCGCCACAACTGGAATTTTGACCGTTGCTCAACCAACCTGCACCACCTGCCCCATCGTACCAGTTGTTGTGGCTTCCGCCACCTTGTCCGTTTTGACCGCCTTGACCTCCGGGAGAAGCCGCACTACCACCATTTATTCCTGAAAGGCCCGGCAAGCCGTTTCCATTGCCCCAAGATTCTGCGCCGCCACCGCCACCGGCAGCGATGAGGGGTTGGTTGGTTTGTCCGGTAACCCAAACAAAGCTGCCACCGCCCCCACCGGCTCCACTGCTGCCGCAGCAAGTAGTGTTTTCCGGGGGCTGCTCTCCAACCACAATGGACAGGTTGGCTCCCGGCGAAACCGAAAAATCACCTTTCATATAAGCTCCCAAGCCGCCCGTGTACCCATTCCTATTGCCGCCTTGCGCCCCCCAAGCCTCAATGGTAATTTGGATTACGCAAGCCGGAAGACTGAATTGCTGAATATTGCCCGTAAAACTAAAGGTTTGACTGCCTGAAGGACAATTGGTAACCGTAACGTTTTGAATCACAGTGTCCACACAGCCCGGATTGCCTGCAATGAGCTGCACCGCATAACTTCCGGTTTGGCTCCACTGGCTTTGAGCCGGATTGCCCGTAGCCGTAGCCGGATTGCCTGAGGCAAAGCTCCATTGATAGCTGGACAAACCACTTGGACTTGCGGTGAAAGTGGCCGGTGCCGAAATGCTTGGATTCCCCGGCGTTTGAAAACTTAAGTTCAGGGTTTGTACCTGCAAAGTGACGCTGTACGAAGCCGAAACACCACAGCCGTTTTGTGCCGTAACCTCTAAAGAAATAGACGCATTTCCATTGGGAAAGTCCACCAAAATATTGCGGGTACCGTTTCCGCTCACAATTTGAGCCCCTCCCGTCACCTGCCATTGATACGAAGCCGCTCCCGGTACCGAATCGCACTGATAAGCAATGCTTTGTTGGCCGGGGCACAGGCTAAGAGGGCCCACAATTTGGCTTGGGGCAGCCGGAGCAACCGTACAGGCGCACTCCAAGGGCTTCCAGCCGGTAGAAAAATAGACTTCGAGACACTCCGTGTCGGTATTGAAAATTTGAAGGCCAAGGGCAGGATTGGCAATGCCGTTGCGCTGTACCGTGCTTAAGCGCGGCACCAAAAGACCTTTGTCCGTAGCCACCACATCCAAAGCAGCAGAAGGGTCCGGTTGATTGGTATTGATGCCTACTTGTTGTGCATGCAGCAAACCAAAACCCAAGAACAAAAGGAGAGTAAGTGCTTTCATGAAGTAAACTTACAAATTTCAGTGAACGTAGTTCGGAGCGTGATCTCCGCCAGGGATTGCAGCGATAGCCCACAGCCTCAAAAGCTTAGGCCTGCAAGAACTGAGGAGGCTCCCGAGCATTCGGGAGACCCCGCAAGCGCAGCAGGCCTTGCTTTTGAGGCGAGGACTATAAGCGGAAAGCCCGTCCGGCGGCCAAAAAAAATAACAATTTCTTAGTTTTTGGGGCCCAAATCCTCCCCTCATGGTAGTGCATCACAAGGGCTTCGGCCTCAAATCCTCGGGGCAAAACTAAGGCAAGCAAGCGCTGCGGGGTCTCCCGAATGCTCGGGAGCCTCCTCGCATGCCTGCTTGCCTAAGCTTTGCCCCTGCGGGTTTTCGTCCTGCGCCCCAAGGCCGGTGAAGCTTTGGAGTTCAGCAGTACTTATCTGGACTGTATGTACTTGGTGAGCTCGTCTTTGGAAGAACTGAAACTAAATACGTTGTTCACCTTGTAATAGTCGTCCTGATTGATGCAGTAGGCATAGCAATACTTGGCCATCTCAAGTTTGGAACTCTCAAAGCTGTATACCTCCAAAATCCGCATGATTTGGTCGACCGTTAAGCATTTTTTGGCGGCAACCACTTGCTTTCCGGTGTTAAGCTTTACGCTGTCGAAGCTGGCGTTCTCAATGGCTTGGATCATACTGCGCATATCGTCTTCGGTAACGCGACACACCGGTTGTACGGGCTCGGAGGGCGCATTGCTTTGCTCCAAAAAGCTTACAAACTCGTTGCGGATGTTGTTAAAGGTAAACAAGTGCTTACAGGCCATATAGTTATCTCTGTCAAAAACACGGGCATAGGCCATTTTCACAAATTCCAAGCGATTGGTTTGCTGCTGCAAGAGGCTGGCCAGCTTCATGATTTGCTCGGTAGACAAACACTGGGTTTTGGCCATATTGCTTATGTGGTTCAAGGTCACCGATTCGCTGGCATTGTTGGCCAAACGCTCTACCTGTTCGGTGAACATGCGCGTGGGCAAGGGTTCAGGGCAAGAAGTAGACCCAAGGTATTCTTTGGGGTTTGGATAGGGCAAGTCGAGCCATTGAATGCCGGTTTTCGGCGGGCTAGGCGTTACGGGAGGGTTAGCCGGCGGAGGCGGTGGAAGTGTAGTACCATTGTTGTAGTCCTCCACAAAATCGTGGAGACGAAACACATTGGAAAAATAAGCAAAGCCATCGTACACATCGTAAAAATTGATTTTATCTACGGTATTGGCATAGGCCAAACGGCTGAATTTGAGTTTGTCTTCGTCGTTGGCAAGCAACATCACCACAGACTTCACCTGAAAAGCGCTAAGGCATTGTGAAGTAGCCATTTGATTGGCCATGTTTAGCCTTTCCATGGCATTATTTGTGCTATTGATTCGGTTTAGTCTTTGTTGAAAAACCGTTTGCGAAAGCGGTGCGGTGCACTTGTTTTGCGCTTGCAGAGGCAATAGCAGGGCAAAGGCAGCAAAAAGTAAAAAAATGCGGTTCATAAGAGCTGTTTAGAAAGGATATTGAAAAAACTGTGCCAAAGTTATTTTGACTTGGTGTCGGCCCACAAGGCATAGTTGCCTGTGGGTGGCTCCCAGTGGTCCGGTTTGGACCGTAAAGGCTGCACCGGATGCATGCTGTTGTGGCAGGCCTGTGGGAGTGCTTGATAAATGGCAGTACCTTCGGTTTTCCAGGCAATCATTTGATCCGAAACATCTTTGATGATTTTTGCAGGGTTGCCCACCACCACCTTACGGTCAGGCACTTGAAATTTGGCGGGTAAAAAGCTAAGCGCTCCTACAATGGACTCTTTTCCAACATAGACATCGTCCATTAGGACAGCACCCATGCCAATCAGGCTGTTTTCGCCGATTTCTGCTCCATGAATAATGGCACCGTGCCCTATATGCGCAGAAGGATGTATACGCACCGTAACGCCGGGAAACATATGCACCACGCAATTTTCTTGAATATTGGCCCCCTCGCCTACCTCAATTCCCCCAAAATCTCCACGGAGCACAGCTCCGGGACCAACGTACACTTTAGGACCAATGTAGACATGGCCAATGACCACTGCCCTTGGATGCACAAAAGCAGAAGGGTCTACCACCGGTTGGTGCCCGTTAAATGCAAAATATGTAGCCGTTTCCAAGACGCTTACAGATTTGCATTTTCCAAAACCACGGCATAGCCCTGTCCTACCCCTATGCACATCGTACACAAGGCGTAACGTTTGCCGGTGGCTTTCAATTCCAATGCAGCGCTAAGCAAAAGCCTAGCTCCTGACATTCCGAGGGGGTGGCCCAGGGCAATGGCTCCTCCATTCGGATTAATTCTAGGGTCATTGTCTTCCAACCCTAAATCTCTGGTAACGGAAAGCACCTGAGCGGCAAAGGCCTCATTAAGTTCAATAATGTCCATTTGGTCCAGGCTGAGACGGGCCCGCTTAAGGGCCAATTTTGTGGCGTTTACAGGACCAATGCCCATAATACGAGGTTCTACCCCACTTACGCCGGATGCCACCATACGTGCTAAAGGCTGCACATTAAAGGTTTTGACCGCTTGTTCTGAGGCAACATATAAGGCAGCGGCACCATCGTTAAGGCCAGAGGCGTTTCCGGCGGTGACCGAACCGTCCTTTTTAAAGGCAGGCCTTAAGCCGGCTAAAGCTTCTAAGCTGGTATTGGCCTTAATAAATTCGTCTTGATCAAAAAGTAAAGGCTCTTGTTTTCGCCTTGGAATAGCCACCGGTAAGATTTCTTGGGCCAAGCGGCCGGATTCCTGAGCTTTGGCGGCTTTTTGTTGGGACCAAAGGGCAAAGCGGTCTTGGTCTTCGCGGGAAATGGAGCGGTTTTCCAACAAATTTTCGGCGGTTTGCCCCATAGCATCCGTTCCGTAGCGCTTTTGCATTTCCGGGTTAATAAATCGCCAACCAAAGGAAGTGTCGTGCAATTCCACATCCCGACCAAAGGGCAAGGAAGCCTTAGACATTACCCAAGGGCCCCGTGTCATGTGTTCCATTCCTCCGGAGATAAACAGGTCGCCTTCCCCCGAACGGATGGCCCGCATGGCATGAACTGCGGCAGACATGCCGGAAGCACAAAGTCGGTTAACCGTTTCGCCCGGAACTGTTACCGGCAATCCAGCCAGCAATAAAGCCATTCTAGCGACATTTCGGTTGTCTTCACCGGCTTGGTTGGCACAACCCAAAATTACATCGTCTATGGCGGTGGGGTCAATGGAAGGAAAGGCTTGAACAAGCCCTTGAATTACTTGAGCGGCCAAATCATCGGCCCTTAAGGGAGCGAGACTACCTCCAAATTTTCCTATGGCGGATCTTAGTCCCCCAACAATAAAAGCATCTTTAGACATAAGCTTATTCGAACCAAGATTTTCCTGAATTGTATACTGTTCCATGGAATGAGGCCACAACTAGACCATCTCCCAGGCGTTTTACTTCAACCCTGTAGCGTGCCAAACGACCTCCTCTGTCGATTTGGGTGGCACGGGCCTCTAATCGGTCGTTTTCCATTACCCCTCGTGTGTGGCTAATGGAAGTTTCAATGGATAAGGCTTGTTCGCCGTAGCTGTTGGCCGCAAAAGCCAGGCAGGAATCGGCAAGGGCGTAAGTTATGGCCCCATGGGCTTTGGCAAAACCATTGAGCATTTCTTGGCGCACCGTCATTTGCAGGGTGCAGTGCCCCTTCCCTATTTCGATAAGCTCCATACCCATCCATGCGCTGAAGGGGTCTTGCTCCATCATTTTATCTACTACACGTTTTGGCAAATCACTCATAATTCGTTGTAAAAATTCGTTTGGCTATGAAGCGTGTCGGCAATAAGCGGACTAGGTCTGTATCGGTCTTCGTTGTAGCGTTGATAGAGCCCCAGCATGAGGTCGTGCACCTTTTGAGCTCCCCATTCATCGGCCCATTGCAGCAAACCTTTGGGGTAATTCACGCCTTTGGTCATGGCTAAGTCCAAATCTTTGGCAGAGGCAATGTTCCAGAATCGAGCATCGATGGCCTCGTTCATGAGCATGACCAAAATGCGTTCAAAGATTCTTTGATCTCTTTGCGGATTTTCTGTTACTGCCTGATTTTGGGCTTGGCCATCGACATAGGTATAAAATCCTTGACCTGACTTTCTTCCCAAGCGACCGGCTTCTACCAAGCGTTTTTGGGCAAAGGAAGGCTTGTATCTGGGGTCGTTCCAAAAGGCTGCGTATACCGATTCAGTAACCGCAAAATTTACGTCATGGCCAATAAAGTCCATGAGTTCAAAGGGGCCCATTTTGAACCCTCCAAGGGTTTTCATGGCGTGGTCAATTTCCTCGGGAGAAGCTATTCCCTCTTCAAAGATTCGAATGGCTTCGCCATAAAAGGG
>CAZJFM010000019.1:35670-43739 GCA_964545365.1 uncultured Candidatus Competibacteraceae bacterium
CCTCGGGAGAAGCTATTCCCTCTTCAAAGATTCGAATGGCTTCGCCATAAAAGGGCCGAGCCACTCTATTTACAATAAAACCAGGCGTATCCTTAGCCACCACCGGAATTTTACCCCAAGCATTCATCAATTCACACATTTGATGAGCAAGATTGGGTTCGGTGGCAATCCCAGGAATCACTTCTACCAAAGGCATAATGAATGCGGGATTAAAAAAATGCAGGCCTAAAAAGCGCTCGGGTTTGGCCAATCCTCCGGCGATTCCTGCAATGCTCAAGGAGGAGGTGTTGCTGGCAAGAATGGTAGTTTCGGGCTGGTGGGCCTCCAGTGTTTGGAAAGTATTGATTTTTAATTCCAGTTTTTCCGGGATGGCTTCAATAATTAAATCGCAAGGAGGGATGGATTCCAGACGGTCAATCCATTGGATGCTGTTTAGAACCTCCTGAGATCTATTGGCATCCCATTTGCCTTTTTCGGCAAGCTTATCCAGGTGCTTGGCTATAGATTTAAACAATTGTTCCTGTGCAGGATTAGGGTCCCAGACATAAACCTTACAACCTGCTTTAGCGGCTACCTCCACAATTCCGGAACCCATGCTTCCGGCTCCAACTACTGCAATCTTGCTTATGTTAATCATTTAATTTCCAGTGAATTTAGGTGTTCTTTTTTCAAGAAATGCTTGAACTCCTTCTTTGTGATCGTTTGACTGAGCGGCTTGGGCTTGTAATTGGGCTTCTGTTTGAAGTTGCTCATCCAAACTTTGCTCTTGACCAAGCAAAAAGGCCTTTTTGGTAAGCCCTAAGCCAACCAATGGTAATTGGCTAAGCCGAACACAAAGCTTTTTGGTTTCATCCAAAAGATCTTCGGGTGCTGCGGTATCCCAAATCAAGCCTAAATTTTTTGCTTCTTCGGCAGGCAATTTATCGCCCAACATGGCTAAGGCCGTAGCCCGCTGCATGCCTATCAACCTAGGCAAAAACCAAGTGCCTCCGGAGTCAGGAATTAAGCCAATATGGGTAAAGGATTGAATAAACTTTGCCTGGCTTGAAGCTAAAGTAATATCGCAGGCAAAAGCAATATTGGCACCGGCCCCGGCAGCCACACCGTTCACTGCACAAACTACCGGTTTGGAAAGGTTTCTAATCTTTTGAATGATGGGATTGTAGGTAGTTTCCACAATGGTTTTGATGTCCGGGCCATTGGGGTCAATAGCCTCTGCCAGATCTTGACCTGCGCAAAAACCTCTTCCATTTGCCGTCAATAGTACGACACGTATGTCCGGGTCATTCGCTGTTC
This sequence comes from uncultured Candidatus Competibacteraceae bacterium, assembly GCA_964545365.1. Classification (GTDB taxonomy): domain Bacteria; phylum Bacteroidota; class Bacteroidia; order CAIKAF01; family CAIKAF01; genus CAIKAF01. The sequence continues at coordinate 36,967 of CAZJFM010000019.1, forward strand.
TATCCAGCGCATCCTGCAATTCTGCGGCCATAGGTCCATGAAAGGAGTTTAAAACATCCGGTCGATTCAATCGAATGGTACAGATTAAGGACTCTACTTCGTATTCAATAAAGGTATATTTCATATCGAACAGCTGTTTTACAAAGGTCTAAAATAAGGCTTATGGTGCAACCTTTTTTGTTTCAATGGCGTCTATACAATAGATTCTGCAATGGATCGAATTAGGTTAACAGAATTCCCGCCGGTTTCCGGCGGGTTTTTTTATGGCACAAGGCTCCAAGCCTGGGGTTTAGCAGCAAAATAGGTTTTGGTTTTGGCCCAAGTATGCTTAAATAAGTCGCTATTTCGGTATACATCCAAGGCCTCTTGGCTATCCCAATGACTTAGTGTATATCGAATTTGGCTGTTTTGAGGATCTTTTTTAAGGTCCACGCCCCGGCAACCCGGAAAGCTCGAGATTTTATGATGTGTTTCTTCGAAAAGCTCTAAAAATGGCTTTAGGCCATGGTCTGAAAACTCCATGCGTACCACACGAATCAAAGGGGAATGCTCCATGATTGCGAAAATAGGAAATCAAAGAAGATGGTTGTGGGGCTTTAGCGAAAGGCACTTGTTTTGGCCCGAAATTTAGGTGAATACATACGGATAATCGAGGCGAAAAAGTCACGAAGGGGTGTTGGCATCCGGGAATTGCAAAATTTGGCTTTTGTTTTGAACGCTAATTTCTACCGGGCGTACTACGATAGGAGAATTAATTTCAAGGCCCATCAATTCTGCCATATTCCCAAGGTAAATAGCCAACTCCAAATGATCTGAGGAATTGAATACGGCCACCAGTTCTCCCTCGTTTACTTCTGCATATCGAGCAGAAATGCGGGGAATACGGTGTCTTTTTCCACGGATTTCGACTTGAAAATTGGAGGAATCCGGGAATGCTGCTTTTAAATGGCTTAAGGTAATATTGGTAATGGTATTTCCATTCGAGTCAATATAGGTAATGGCACCAATTACCGCATCCTCGGTTTTGTGGGGTTTCCTTGGCGTTTTGTCTACGAGTTGAACCGTGGGTGCTTGCCAGTGTTCAACCGGCTTACCTTCCAGCAGATCCTTACACAGGCGTGGAAAAAGTGCCAAGGAAGGAAAGGTGCCTTCTCCCCCATTCAGGTGGGATACATCCCAGGCATGCAAGGTTTGGTTTCCTAAAGCCAAGCGAAATTGACCACTATCGGTTCCAAAAAAGAAATGTCCCTGATGCTCAAAGAAAACGTGAGCATACGGACCCGGTTGCGGAGCCAGGGCACACACATGAATGGTTTCCTTGGGAAGCGTCTTAAGCGCTTGCTGCATTAAAAAAGCGGCTGTTTGAATATCTCCTTGAGCGATGGAATGGCTGATGTGAACCACCCTAATGTCCGGTTGTAAAGCAACAAAAGCCGCCTCCACCAAACCGGGGTAATGGTCGTGTATGCCAAAATCTGAGTAGAGAGCTACAAACCGCATAAGCGTAAAGGTACGCAGGTAAAGCGCAAAAAAAACGAACAGTGTGGGCAAATGCCATGAAAGCCTTTGGTATTTTTGCACAATCAATCGTGAAAAATTTTGACAGAGAAAACCATATTTGTTGAATCCCTTGATGCTGTTCGGTTTTTTGGGGTGCATCAGGAGCATTTGAAGCAATGGCAGGATTTGTTTCCTAAAATGACCATTGTGGCTCGCGGACAGGAAATTATTGTAAAAGGCTCAGAAAAAGACCTTGAGCTTTTTGAAGAACGCTTTTTGAACCTCCTGAATTATTTCGAAAAGTTTGGACAATTGGATGCCGAAGCCATAGACCAGCTTATGGGGCAGGGAGACATTAGTCTATTGAAGCATAAAAAGCCCGAAGCCGAAATCATACTTTATGGCAACGACGGTCAGGCCATTAGGCCCAGAAACCAAAGTCAGCTGAAAATGGTAGAGGCTGTAGCCCAAAACGATTTGGTCTTTGCTACCGGACCGGCAGGTACCGGAAAAACCTATCTTGCCGTTGCCATGGCCGTGCGCGCACTCAAGAACAAAGAGGTGAAACGCATTATTTTAACTCGACCTGCCGTAGAAGCTGGAGAAAATCTAGGGTTTTTACCGGGTGACCTAAACGAAAAACTGGCTCCTTACCTACAGCCACTTTTTGATGCCCTAAGGGACATGATTCCACCCGAGAAACTGAAACAATACCAAGAAACAGGAATCGTGCAAATAGCACCCCTAGCCTACATGCGCGGAAGAACCTTAGATCAAGCCTTTGTTATTTTGGACGAAGCCCAAAATGCCACTACCAATCAAATGAAAATGTTTCTGACCCGAATGGGCCGAACCGCAAAATTCATTGTCAATGGGGATATCAGCCAAATTGACTTGCCTAGAAACCAACGATCCGGATTGCCGGAGGCACTAAGAATTCTGGAAAAAGTTAAAGGAATTGGTTCCATACATTTCAATGAAAAGGACGTAGTAAGGCACGATTTGGTGCGTAAAATATTGAATGCCTACGCACGTTACGACATCTCATGAAAGAACGAAAAACCCTTCTTCCTCCCGGAGTTGTTTCCGTGTACCGAGGTAAAGTCCGGGATGTTTTCCAATTAGAAAACGGCCAAGTACTTATGGTGTGCAGCAACCGGATTTCTGCCTTTGACCATATGCTCCCCAGAGAAATTCCTTGCAAGGGTGCCATTTTGAACCAGCTTTCCGGAATTTTTTTAAAACAGACCGCCCAAGTCTTCCCCAATTGGTTGGAGGCCATCCCCCACCCTCAAGTTTCTGTAGGGAAATTTTGTACACCCATTCGCATTGAAATGGTGGTTCGCGGCTATTTATGCGGTCATGCCTGGCGAATATACAGAGACGGTGGCCGGAGCATTTGCGGGGTAAATCTGCCGGAGGGATTGCAAGAGCATAGTGCTTTTGACCAAGCCATCATAACCCCCACCCTAAAGTTGGATAATGGCCACGACCAAGACATCTCTTCGGAGGAAATCTTGAATCAAGGATTGGTTGCTCCGGAGGTATATAAAGCCATGGAAGAAGCTTCCTTAAACCTTTACCGGGCAGGGCACGCCTATGCCGAAACCCGTGGCTTGGTGCTTTTGGACACCAAATACGAGTTTGGGATGCATGAGCAAAACCTTTTGCTCATGGACGAAATACACACGCCGGACAGTTCCCGTTACGCTTATGCAGACGGCTTTGGTCCCGGAAAACCCATAAAGCAATTGAGCAAGGAGTTTGTTAGGCACTGGCTCATAGACCGAGGGTTTCAGGGCTTGGAAGGTCAGCAGATGCCAAACATGGAAGAGAATGATGTGTGGCAAATTCGAGAACGTTACCTGGAGCTTTTTGAACAATTGTCCGGCAATAAACCTGCCTGCAGAGCGCCCATTGGTGCGGGAGAATTGTTAGATTTGATAGCAGCATGTCTGGAAACCAAATAAGACACATAAAAAGAGAGGATCTTCAGCGTTTCAGTAATTTGGAACTCTTGGCCAGGCAAGTGGTGGAAGGATTCATTACCGGAAGGCATAGGTCACCATTTCACGGGTTTTCGGTGGAATTTGCGGAACACAGGCATTACCGAACCGGCGAAAGCACCCGCTTTATTGATTGGAAACTCTTTGCCCGAAGCGATAAGCTCTATGTTAAGCGCTACGAAGAAGAAACCAATCTCCGTTGCCATTTGGTACTGGATGTTTCGGCTTCCATGCGTTACCCTACCGACAAAGGGGGCAAAGCAGGGCAAAGGTCCAAGCTGTTTTTTAGCATTATGGCCGCTGCGGCCCTTATTGAATTGATGCAAAAACAGCGCGATGCGGCAAGCTTAACCCTGTTTAGTGACAAACTGGAAGCGTCTACCGAGGCCAAGATGAGTAAAAGCCACCAACGTCTGCTGTATAAGATGCTGGAAGAAGCTCTGGAGGCCCAAAACAAACATGCGGCGGTCGATCCGGCCAAAGTGCTCCATGAATTGGCGGAACGTTTGCCCAAAAGAGGCCTTGTGGTGGTTTTTAGCGACTTTACGCAACCCGACCAACCCCTGGAGGCGCAACAACAGGCCTTTGACGACGCCTTAGGGCATATAAAGCACAAAGGGCACGAAGTGGTCTTATTTCATGTAGTGAGCAAAAAAGAAGAGCTGGAATTGAATTTAGGCGATGCACCGCTTCGGCTGATTGACTTAGAAACGGGGAAAGAAGTAAAAGCCCGACCGGAGCAAATTCAAGAAAAGTATCGGAAAAAAATGCAGCAGCATGTAGAGGCGATGCGCTACATAGCTATGAAATACGGTATGGATTGGCACGAGGCCGATGCAGACGCCGGTTTTGATGAAGTTTTGTGGAAATATTTGGTACGGAGGAAAAAATAACCTGTTCTCAATAAAGGGATTAGGTGTTTTTTTGAGAAATATTGTTGAAGGTGTCCTTTTGAATTAGAGAAAAAATTTTAGATTTGCATCCCGCTAGGGAATAGTTCTTATTAGGTCCGGTAGTTCAGTTGGTTAGAATACATGCCTGTCACGCATGGGGTCGCGAGTTCGAGTCTCGTCCGGACCGCTGTCAAAAAGCCCTACTCAAGTTATACTTGGGTAGGGTTTTTTCTTTTTTCGTTATGGAGTATTGGGTGTATATTCTTTATTCTGAAACATTGAATGGTTTTTATAAAGGCCAAACACACCATGTTCAACAAAGGTTGCAAAGGCATAATTCGACTCTTTTTAGAACCGCTACAATTGTAGCCACCCCTCCACAATTGTAGCACCTCTGAAGCAAAAATCCCTGCCAATAAGCTTTCTTTATTGTAAGGTTCCTTTATTCCTCCGCTCTCCAAAATGCCCCGGATTTCATTTCTTGCTCTGCCTTGGGAATTCCGTACCTGGTGGCAACAGCCCTCCAATTCCGAACGGCCAATTTTACCTCTTCAATAATCTCTTTCGCTCGTTTTTCTTTTATTCGGAAAAAAGAACAAACCTCTAAAGCCAGGTTCAAATCCAAGGCATTGTCATCCTCCGAAATGTTCAGTTTAAGACCCATACCGGTTTCCTCTGGATTGATATCATAAGCGGGGGATAGCCTCCACCCTCTCGGAGTTAAAATAAAACCATGATTGCGTAAATGATCGTCTGTATTTGCCACACAAATACTAAATACAATGCGTCTCCAGAGTTGTTCCAAGTCTTCATTTACATAGGCTCCCTGTGTGGTAATAAATTCTGCCAATTCAAGGTAGCTCACACCTTCTTCATGACTTTCGCCATCCAAATGCCCTAACAAAGTCATGGCTGATGCAAAATGGATGCGCTCTCCTTTTTCTGTTCGATCAAACCGTTTGGTTAAAAATGTATGCTTATTGGTGGTGAATTTTTTTGCTTGGGCCTCTGCCATGTGCACACCGGCAGCCAAAGCCAATTCATAGGTGACCATCTCCCATCCTCCAACATCCGATGAATCATGCTTACTTGGAAATTTGGCAATCCATAAACAATGGGTATTATCCATTACACTTCCTTTTGGACGTGCCCCACCTAAAGAAGAACCCGGAGCAACCAAGATGCTTAACCATTTCAGATACTCCGGGTCATGGATTGCATCATCCTCTTCCAACCGCAAACTAATGTGTTCCAATTCCCGGATAGAGGTCCAAGGTGGGCTGGCCATTGTTTTATTATCATTCAGAAACGTTCCGTCCGGATCCAGCTTGAATCGCAATCCTCCCATGCGGTGCCCATCATAAACCCCTAAAAGGTAGTCCGTCTCCATCAAAGGATGCTGCTGCCGTTTTTCCTTTCTTGCCAAGGCAGCCTCGCGTCTGCGCATGAGAACTCGTCCCCATCTATCAGGAGAGGAGTCCAGGAACATTCCAAAATTAGCTTTGTCCGAATCATTTAAGTATTGCATTCCTCCATACAGTTGTAAATCCGGATCGAGCAATTGTGCATAGGGGGATTGCAACCAGTCCTCGCCATATTCAAATGCAAAAACCTCTTTACCTCTTAGTCGTTCGGCAAACAGTACTCCCATAAGCCTAGGGCCCTGTAATCCCTGCCAATCTGCATAGACATATATTGCACCTTTTTCTATTGCCTTTGCCATGGTTTACTCCTTTTTCGGCGCTCGTTTCTTCGTACTCAATTGAGCGTCTTGCAATTTTCTTCCCAACACATCATCGTGGGCAACCAACAAAAGGTCCTTTTCTAACCCCAATACCACAAGCACTTGCAAATACAAGCCAATACTTACACTTTCTGACCCTTTTTCGATAGAAAGCAGGGTTGGCCGGCTAATGTTTGCCCGTTCAGACACTTGTGCGGTGCTGTACCTCCTTCGTAACCGGGCAAGCTTGATGTTCTCACCCAATTCATTCAATAGTTTTTTATGTTTTGGTAATAAAACAGGTTTCTCTCGCCCCATAAAGCAAAATATTGTTTACAAATATACCCATTATTGTAAATTTTATTTAACATTATTAATGAAAATGCATCATTTAAGCAAGCTTACATCCCTCCAATATTCAACCTATTCCATGTAAAGAATCAGCCCTGATAAACAAAAGGAAAAGCCAACTCTAGCTGGATTCTTCTAGGTGTTTTTTTGGGCGGCCGGGCGCGCCCTTACTGCAAGTCCTCAGCGGTCAAGCACCGTGGGCTAAGGCCTGCGGGGTCCCCCTCTAAGGAGTGGGCCTCCGCCGCCTAAGCCCACGGGCTTTCCCGCTTCCGGGCTTTCCGTGCGGTCGCTGCCGCAGTG
>CAZJFM010000020.1:0-41963 GCA_964545365.1 uncultured Candidatus Competibacteraceae bacterium
AATTAAGGCACGGACAAATCGAAAGGCCGGAGTTTACTAATGGTAAATGAGGACCTTGAGATTTGGCCGTAACGCAAAGTCGCCGCTAGAATAGCAACGCATCAAAAGACTCAAGCCTTGCTTGGCTAAGCCCCCCAGCCCACCGCGCGGGGCCATCCGTTCGGTCCGGGGCCGCCGGAACTAGGATTTGTACTTTGGGTTGTGACGTCTGTTTTGCCATATCAACCCACGGCTGAAGCCGTGGGTTGTGCCGGCTAGCCACAGCTGAAGCCCTAGGCTAGCGCACCACCAACTTCCCGCGTTTGTTTCCGGCTTGCCAAAGGTATAGGCCCGAGGCAATATCTTGGGGGAGCTGGATTTGTTGTTGGTCATTGATCTCTGTTTGCCAAAGCAAGCGTCCCTGAGTGCTGAACAGGCTAAACTCTTTTTCGCTGCCATTGAAGTGGAGCCAAGCCCCTGCTTGCACAGGGTTGGGGAACAGTAGCACAGGGTCCTGTTGGGCATGGGTGGGTTGATCCAAGCTCAAGGGCGACCAGGCAAAGCGCACAATGGGCGGCACGTACCGATCTTTGTAGTACATAAAATAACCGGCCACGTAGAGCAAACCATCGGGCCCCAATTGAATGTCCCTTGCATAAGCGGGTGGATTAAAACCGAGGGTAGCCTTGGTGCTGTCGATACCTGTGGAGGGAAAGGCATGGGGAAGAATATTGCCCATGGAATCCACCGCCAAAATGTTGTTGACGGGATGTCCCTGGTATTCTATATCGAAACTTCCGCCCAAAACAAATAAGTTATCATGAACTTTTTCAAAGCCGTAAACAGAAAAGCCGCTCATATCGCTCGAAGCAAACTTAGACCGAGGGATGGGCTGGAAATTATTGAAATTGTTGAAGCTGCTGTCGAGGCTGCCGTCGGGGAGCAGGCGTGCGAGCAAGTAGCGGTTGGAGTCGTTGGGGTAATATAAGTGCCCAGTAATCCAAAGTCGCCCCCGATCGTCCTCATGCTTTACCCAAGAAGTATTGGGTAGTCCTAAGGTATCTCCTTGATGAATGTGGTAGCTATGGACAAAGGGCGGATTGAAAGTGGAATCGACCAATCCGGTATGGGCAGAAATTCTACCGATGCCATTTCTGGGCAAACCGCAAAGGGAATCGAGCCTACCGGCGATGTAGAGGTGGTCTTCTTTTTCCCAAAAGATTTCAGAGCCGGCGGAGTGGTGGTTTAGGGGCACCATAAAGGAGGTATCCCAAATGCCGTTGGGGTGCATGCGGCTGAGGGTGCGTTGGCCCAGCGGAATGGGGGGCAAGCCTTCGGGAATGCAGGGGGTATGCACCCTGGGAATGACCACAAAATAGACCATGGAGTCCAGGCCTAAACCATGGTTTGGAATGATGCATCCGGAGTAGGTACCTATTCTTCGGTTGGCTAGGCTGTCCCAGGAATCGTCCCAAACCCCGTTATGGTAGAGCTTGGCCAATTCATCGCCGTTTCTCCAAATATAGCCGTCTTCGACGGCAATCATGTCGACTCCTCCTCCCCCATAACCCACCCTAGGAATAAGGCTGGAGTCGGGAATTCCATCGGTGAGGAAGCGCACCCAACTGGACCAATGGGCTTGTCCTCCACGGGTAGGTTCCGAATAATATTGCTGCCAAAAATCACCTACTACCAGCAGTTGATTGGGGTTGGGCCCAAAATGAAAGCTATAGATGTTAGAAGAATTAAGCCCATTACCTGTATTTGAATTGATTTCCATCCAGTGCACCTTGGTCAAAAAGGACGTATCGCGCACAAAGCTTTGGGCCCTCATGGGCAGGCTTAGCCAAGCCATGCCCAATACCCATAAATAAAGCCTTAATCCTTTTTTCATTGAACCACTAATTTTCCGGTGCACAAAGAAAGGCCAAAGAGCGCAGCCCAAGCCCCAAGCTTGCCTCATAGTGCTGCGGGGAGTACCCATGGTGGATGGCTTTTTAATCATGGTGTAATTTAGGGGTTTTTGGTGGAGCGGGCAAGCATTTAAGGTTAAATTTTCAGACAAACGGCTTGATTTTAAACAAAAACCCTGTAACTTAACCCAAAATTCAATCCATGCCATTTAAAGTAATTGTTTTCTTGTGCTCCCTGTTTCTCCCATTTGCGGGCAAGGGATTTGCACAGAGTTCTAATTTTCAACCCTTTTTGGGCGATACGCTCACCCGTTGGGAAGGAGTGTTGTCGTTTTTTCAACCTTATATCCCTCATCCCTATGCACCGCCCACCACCCTAAAAAAGGGTTGGAGTGTATTTGGACATTTTGAGCTGGAGGCTAGGCCTTGGGGTATTGTAGATAGTATCATGCTGCATGCGGTTCGTTTTCGATTACCAGGTAAAGCAAACTGGGAGTCTTTTGGCTTGTTTTTATATGAAGACTCAAACCACCATTTTCTTGTGCAAACATATATTTACCAGTCTAGCCTTGGCGGTGGCTCTATAGACTTTGGGAATAATGCATTTATGGATTCTTCAGAAAAGGCCATGGCAATTCAATTTATCCATGATGGGATATCTTACTCCGGACCGGGTTACCACACGCCTAGGGTATTTTTGACGCATTTAGGCTCAAAACCGGAAAGTGGAGATTCACCAGAACTCACTATCCATTATTTTGAAGGTAGCAAAGTCTTGGGGAATAATCTCACACCCACCGGAGGGGTTTTAGAGGGAGTTTTGATTGATTCAATAAGTTCCCAAAATAACCAAAGGGTGGCTTATACCTCCTCCAGAAAGAGTGAATTTGGAAACTTCGTGGACTCCATCTATTATCCAATGCTACTAAATCCCGGGCCGGACCCGAATGAATTGTTTCAGTACATCGAAGGAGCCGGAAACAACTTTGTTCTCGGTCCTGAAATTAGGAGTTTTGACGTAAGTAATTATAATCCCTATGGACCGCCCATTATCAATTATGAAGCTTATTTACACCTCTCCAGCCTTTCCTGCTATTGGCGGGACGGCAATTTAATCAGCACCCATGGCTTGTATTCGGTGTATGGGTGTGGTTCTCCTCTGGATTCGGCCTGGCAGTTTACGGGCATGCAACAGGCCCAAGAAGCTACCGGAGCGCTGCTTTACCCCAATCCAAGCCAGGGTATGGTGCGCATTGAAGCCAAAGAGTTGCACCAAGAGGCGAGCTTTTATTTTGTATCCATGTCGGGCAAGGTGGTGTATGCCATTCAAGGCATTGATCCTCAACACCTGAACACCCAAAGTCTGAGCAAAGGGCTGTACGAGGTTTTCTTTAAAAATCCGGACGGACAAGCGTATCGGGTAGGGCGGTTGGTGGTTCCTTGACCCAGGGTTTAGTCCGCGATTGAACCCACGGTTGAAACCGTATTGAACCCACGGTTGAAACCGTGGGCTATGGGATGGACCATGTAAAATCGCCCCCCGGCCCCAACGGAGGGCCGCCTGCAGCCCCTAGCTAGCCGGCTTTGGGCGAGGAGGTGGTCCCCTTGTTTGGGGTAAACCCCCGCAGCCCTAAGCCGGCTTGCTTGGGGCAAGGGAGACCGCAGTCAAGGGCCGGATACGGAGCTGAAGCTTCCTATGGAACCGGGGCCCGGCTATCCTCCCCACGACTGAAGTCGTGGGCTCAGGCGGTCCATGAAATCGTCGAAGAGGTAGCGGCTGTCGTGGGGACCGGGGTGCGCTTCGGGGTGGTATTGCACGCAAAATACGGGCTTGCTGCGGTGGCGCATGCCCGCTACGGTTCCGTCGTTGAGGTGGCGATGGGTCAACTCCATGTCCGGATGCCGGGCGAGCGCCTCAGCATCCACCGCAAAGCCATGGTTTTGGGAGGTGATTTCGCCTCGACCGGCGGTCAAATGGAGGACTGGATGGTTTACGCCTCGGTGGCCGTGTTTCATTTTATAGGTCGGAATGCCCATGGCCAAGGCAATGATTTGGTGCCCAAGACAAATGCCGAGCATGGGTTTGTCGGTGGCTATGAGCTTTCGGGTGGTTTCTATTACTTGTTGGAGGGGTTCTGGGTCGCCTGGGCCATTGGTAATGAGAAATCCATCGGGTTCCCAAGCCAGTATTTCTTGGCTGTCGGTGTGGGCAGGAAAAATTCTTAAGCGGGCTCCACGTTCGGTGAGCAGGCGCAGCATAGCCGCCTTATGGCCAAGATCCAAAACAGCAATTTTAGGTCCTGCCGAAGGCCAATTCATGTCGGTGGCCTCGGATACCGTGACTTCGTTGACCAAGGCGAGGCCTTGCATGTCCGGAGTTTGTTCGAGAAGGGTGTTTCGAGCTTCTTCGGATAAGTCCTCGGTGCTTACCAAGGCGTTTAGGCTGCCGGCCCGGCGCAGTTTGCGGACCAAGGCACGGGTGTCGATGTTGTAAATTACGGGTACACCGGCTTCGCTGAGCCAAGGGTCAAGGGCTTGAGAGCCGGGCCGAAGGTCGGTTTGATTTCCGCTGTAATTTCGGCAAATAAGGGCACGGAGTGTTGGTCCTTTGGATTCGGATTCGCCTTCGATGATGCCATAATTTCCAATGTGGGCATGGGTCATGACCAGCATTTGGCCGGTGTAGGAAGGGTCAGAAAATGTTTCTTGATAGCCCGCCATGGCTGTGTTGAAGCAGAGCTCGCCGGTAACGGTGGCCTGAGCACCTGCGGCCAGTCCGTGAAATTCGGTGCCGTCTTGCAGTCGAAGCACGGCTTTGTGCAAAGGTTGCGGTTGCGCCATGGGGCAAAGGTAGACAGAAATGCGCGGAATCTTACATGAGGGATGGGTCTAAACACTTCATTTAGGAAGCCTTAAGTTGGGAAGCCCCCTTTTTGGTTTGACTGGTCAAGAGTTTGCAGGCCATAAGGTTTGAAGCGTTACCTTTGGGGCATGCGTATAGCCATCAATACACGGGTGTTGATTCCGGGCCAAGTGCATGGGGTTGGGGTTTTTACCCGTGAAGTTTGCCAAAGGCTGGTGGCCATGCGGCCGGAAGATGAGTTTTTGTTTTTGTTTGATCGGCCCTTTGACCCCTCGTTTATCTTTGGGTCCAATGTGGAGGGCAGGCATTTGTTCCCCCCGGCGCGGCATGCCTTTTTGTTTTATGTTTGGTTTGAGTGGCAGGTAGCCAGGGCTTTGCATCAATGGAAGGCAGATGTGTTTTTTTCGCCCGATGCGTATTTGAGTTTGCGGTCATCGGTTCCTTCCTTGCCGGTGATGCACGATGTGAATTTTGAGCGTTTCCCACAACACTTTAGGTACAACCACCGATGGCATTACCAGCGGTTTTGGCCAAAGTATGCGGCGCATGCGCCAAAAATTGCCACTGTTTCGGAGTTTAGCAAGTCGGAGATTGTTCATTTTTATGGGGTGCAGCCTGAAAAGGTTTCGGTGGTAGGCAATGGAGTGCAGCCGGAGGCTTGGCCTGCCTTATCGGCAGAGGAACAAAGGGCTTTTAGGGCAGATCATACCCAAGGGAGGCCTTATTTTTTCTATTTGGGTCATTGGTATCCTCGAAAAAACTTGGTGGCTTTGGTCAAGGCTTGGGAGCACTATCGGGCATCCAGCCCCGAAGGGGCGATGTTGGTATTGGCAGGTCGAGATTCCGGCGATTATGCTGCATTGCACGAGGCCATTGAAGCTTCGCCGTTTAGGGCGGATATAGTATTGCCTGGAGCGGTGGCGCAAGATGATGCCCGGAAGTGGATGGGCAGTGCTCTGGCAATGGTTTATGTAAGCATGTATGAGGGTTTTGGTTTGCCCATGTTGGAAGCCATGTCGGCCGAAGTTCCGGTATTGGCCGCCCAAGCCACGGCCTTGCCCGAAGTAGCAGGAGAGGCGGCTTGCTGGGTAGACCCGCGCAACATTCACTCTATGGCCGAAGGGATGCAGCGCTTGGCCGGAGACGAAGCCTATCGAAAGGACCTGATAGAAAAGGGCAAAAAGCGTTTGGGTGACTTTAGTTGGGATGCGGTGGCGGAAAAGGTATCGGAGCTTTTGAACGAAATTCATGAAAAGCATGAGGTATCCACAAAAAGGTGAGCCCTTAACCGCCGGTTGCGATGAGGCCGGAAGAGGCTGTTTGGCGGGTCCGGTTTTTGCTGCCGCTGTCGTTTGGCCGGTAGAGAAAGAGCTGCCGGGCTTGAACGATTCCAAGCAATTGAGCGCCAAGCAAAGGGAGGCCTTACGGGTGCATATAGAAGAAAACGCATTGGCTTGGGCGGTAGCTTCTTCGGATGCTCAAGAGATTGATCGAGTGAATATACTTCAGGCCTCTATTTTGGCCATGCATAGAGCGGTAGAAATGCTCAGCCTTAAACCGGAGTTTTTGTTGATTGATGGAAATAGGTTTAAGCCTTATTTTGGGATACCACACCGCTGCGAGGTAAAAGGCGACGGCAAATTTGCCTGCATTGCGGCAGCTTCGGTATTGGCCAAAACGCATAGGGATGCGTACATGCAGGGCTTGAGCAAAAGCTATCCGGCCTATGGTTGGGAAAAGAACAAAGGATACCCCACGGAGCTGCATCGCAAAGCGATTGCCCTGCATGGTTTGACTAAGGAGCATCGCTTGAGTTTCAAGCGCTAGGGTAAACAAAGGATTGTATTTTAAATTTGAAAGGGAAAGGCTGAGGTTTGACTTTTACATTTAGACTTCACTAAGCGGGGATGTTTGAAAACCTAAGGTTGAAAGGATTGCTGAACACTGGGTTGTATATTTGAAGCCATGGGCATGGATGAGTCATGGAGGAATCGAGTTTTTGGCCGGGCGCTCCGCTTGGGTCTTGCCCTATTGTTTTTTGGATTAGCCAGTTCCAACAGCCTAATGAGCATTGGCTTGGGTGTGTCGGTAATGGCCTCTTTGGCTCAATGGAAGCGTTGGCCGGCTGCTTGGTGGAAAGGACCAATGGTATGGGGGCCTTGGCTTTGGTGGTTGGCCCTGTTGTGGCCATTGCTTCATGGAGGGGCGCAAGATTTGATATTTAGGGATGTTCAAATGAAGCTTGGATTGCTGTTGTTTCCATTGGTTTTGCCGGCCTTGGCATTGCAAAAGCGGGCGATGGCATGGGGGATGGCTTGGGCTGCTGCCGGGGTTGTTTTTGCAGTGCTTTGGGGGAGCTTGGAATATTTTAGGGCTTGGCCTATGGCGGATCCCAGGACTTTTTCCCCTTTTGTTTCGAATGTACGTTTAGCCACTTTGCTGGTGTTGACCGCTTCGTGGTTCCTTTTGTATAGGAGCAAAGCCTGGGTTTGGGGCTATGCATTTTTTGCCTTGTTGGTGCTGTTGTTTATGCAATCCTTTACGGGGCTGTTGGGTGCCTTTTTGTTTTTGGTTTATGTTGGCTTAAGTTCGCCCCGTCGTTGGATTTGGTTGGGGGTGGTGGTGGTTTTGGCCATTGGTGGCGGGAGTTATTTGTTCTACGAGTGGCATTTTTACAAGCCGGATGGCTTGCGCGCAGTTGGGCCTAGCTTTAGTCCGAACCAACACCCGTACAAATATCAGCCGGGGAATCCGGCCATAGAAAACGGACATTATGTTTGGGATTTTGTTAGCCCCGGCGATTTGCATCGCTATTGGCCGGAGCGGAGCACGATGCCTTTGGAGGGACTTCATGCCAAGGGAGGCTCTTTGTACCATTGTTTGGTAAGGTATATGACTTCAAGAGGCATGCGCAAGGATGCCTACCATTTGCGGAAGCTAAGCGATGATGAAATTCGGGCTATTGAGCAGGGCACCGCCAATTGGTTGGAATTGCAGCGGCCGGCCATTCGAGCAAGGGTAAATGCCTTTTTTAGGGATTTGCATCAATTTAGCTTGAATGGCGACCCGAATGGCAAATCCTTTGCTTTGCGTTTGGTACTTTGGAAAACTACTTGGCACTTGGCCTTGCAAAAGCCTTGGTTTGGGCATGGCATGGGGCATTTACGTCCACGGTTGGCAGAAGCCTTGGAGCAAAACCATCCGGGATTGGAAGCGCGTTATCGTTTGAATCCGCACCAGCAATGGTTGAGCTTGTGGGCTATGGGCGGTTTGCCCTCTGTAGTTTTGTTTGTCTTGGGTTGGGGGGCTGTATGGTTTTGGAAACCAAGGCCGGTGGGTTCTTGGTTTTTTGGCTTTTGGTTTCTTATGAGCTTTGCCTTTTTGGGCGAGGATGTACTGGATACTCAAGCAGGCCTTTACCAGTTTACGGCCTTTTGGGTGCTTGGAGGATTACATACCATAAACAGTGAAGGCCATGAAGCATAGTTTGTTGGGTTATGTGGCCTTTAGCGGCAGCTTGCACGCCTTGGTTAAGTTGGGTTGGGTGTTGGTGGTGGAGGTTTTGGTGCAACGCAGCATGGGGATGCAGGCTTGGGGTTCCTTTTATTCGGCTTTTAGCCTAAGCATGGCCTTTTATATTGTGCTGGATGCGGGTTTAACCACCTATTATACGCGGCAATTGGCGGCATCGGCCATGCGCAAGGGAGAAGGGTTGCGGGGCTTGGTTATGCTTAAGGCGGGATTATGGGTGTTGCATGCCTTGGTGGTGGGCTTGGCCGGGTTGATTTTGGGCTTGGGTTGGGGACAAATTGTTTTGGTGTTGTGGTTGGGGGCCAATTTGGCCATGCTTTCTTACGGCCAGTTTTTTCGTTCGCTTTTTTCGGCTTCGGGACGGTATGGATTGGAGGCGGTGTTGGCCAATTTGGAGAAGTTGGTTTTGCTGGGACTTTGCTTGTATTTTTTGGTTGGACCGGGAAAGGGCTATGATTTTAATCCACAGAGTTATGCGGCCTTGCAAAGTTTGGCGGCTTTGGTGGGTTTGGGTTTTACGGTGGTTTTGGTGGCTCAGAATGTTGGTTTTTCCGGGGGGTGGTTTCCATGGGCTTTGCTCAAGAGGGTGCTAAGGGAAGGCTATCCTTATGCCATCTTGAGTCTGCTTATGGGGGTTTATTTGCGTTTGGAGCCCATTTGGATTGAGCGGGTGCAGGAGTTGGGGGCTGCTGATGCAGGGCGATATGCGGCTTCGTACCGCATAACGGATGCCTTTTTTCAGTTTAGCGCCTTGTTTTCTGTGATTTTGTTGCCTTTGGCGGCCAAATGGCAATATCGGAAGGCTGCTTCGGCGCGTTTGTTTTGGGCGGGTTTGGCGCTATTGGGAGGATTGGCATGGGTGGTTTTTTTGGCCTGTGGTTTTCGTGGGCAATGGCTGGCCATGCTGCTGTATGGAGCGGAGGGGCAGCATTTGGGAGATTTGTTTTTTTTGCATGGTTTTGCGTTGGTTCCTTTGGCACTTTCGCTGGTTTCGGGGACATTGGCAACGGCTTCGGGTAAGGTTAAGGCCTTGGTTTGGATTTCATTGGGAACGCTGCTTGTTCAAATTGGTGCAAATGTTTTGTTTCAACGGTTTTGGGGTATTGAAGGGGCTGCGGCTGCTTTTGCTTTGGGGCAGTGTTTGCATGGTATGGCCACTGCCGGGTTAATTTGGAGAAAGGGTGGATTGTTATTGCAAGGGCGGTGGTTGGTTCGTTTGTTGGTTTGGATGTTGTTTTCGTTGTTGGTGTTTTGGGGCTTGTCTTTAAGTTTTGTGGGAGATTTGCTTTATTTAGGGCTTGCTGCTTCTGTTTCGGGAGTGACCCTTTTGACTTTATTTTGGCCGCTTTGGGCTAGATTGAGGCCGAATGGATGAGGTCCTATGCTCCGTTTTTGGAGATTAATGGTATGCAATGGCGCCGTCAAATGCCCCTTTGCGGGTTTGCGACTTTGCGTGAAACCCTTGTAGCGGGGTAGGGCACGCAGAGTCTATTTATCATTAAGAGACGGAAGGCATTCCGTCTTTACTTTGTCCTTGAGAGACAGGAGGTATCCCATCTTTACCTAGTCGTCTGCCATAGAGGCGGAAGGCATTCCGTCTTTACTGGGGTTGGAGACGCAAGATGTTGCGTCTTTACAGGGTTTGGAGACGCAAGATGTTGCGTCTTTACGTTATCATTCACCATTCCCTCCTTCTTCCAACCGTGCAAACTTCAACAACAAACGTTTTTCGCCGCCTTCAAATAAAATGGTAGCCGATTTGTCCGGACCTTTTCCTTCTATATTTAGCACTTTTCCTTTGCCAAACCTGTGGTGCTTTACCAGCATGCCGGGTCGAATCTCGGAAGCGCCAAGCCCGGGTTTTCCGGGCGCTGCTTTGGCTTGGTTGGTGCTCCGCAATTTGGAATGCTCCGGAATCGAAAATTGACCGCTTAATTTCTTTCTAAAGGGATCTGAGGGACCTTGGATTTGGCTCATTGGATCATAGGCTGGTTTGATTAGGTCAATCAGGTCCTGATCCAGTTCGCTAATGAATTGGCTAGGTTCGTTATGGACCAATTGGCCCCAGCGGTAGCGTGTTTCCGCAAAGCTTATGGTGAGTCTTTCCATAGCCCGTGTGATGGCCACATAAAACAGCCTGCGTTCCTCTTCCAATTCTGCTCGGGTGCTCATACTCATTTGGCTAGGAAACAAGGTATCTTCCAATCCTACAATAAAAACCACAGGGAATTCGAGGCCTTTGGAGGCATGGACGGTCATGAGGCTTACTTTGGGCCTTTGATCGTCGTCGGTTTCGTCGGCATCGGTAAGCAAGGCCACGTCTTCCATAAAGGAGCTTAGGGTAGGCGTTCGGTCAATAGTGCCTGCCTCCACCTGATCACAAAACTCTTTGATTCCATTGAGCAATTCCAATACGTTTTCGTAACGGCTTACTCCTTCTGGAGATTTATCGGCATAAAGTTCTTTGAGCAAGCCGGAGTGTTTGGCAAGCTCTTGGGCAAGGTCAAAGGCATTTGCCTTGTTGGCCACTTGCCTGAATCTTTCCAGGCCGAGTCTAAACTCTTGAATTTTTCGTTGTATGCCGCTGCCCACCGAAGCGCCAAAGCCGGCAGGGTTGCCCATTACCTCCCAAAGACTTACGTTTTGGTCGTTGGCGGCCACCAACAGTTTGTCTAGGCTAACCTTTCCAATACCTCGAGCGGGATAATTAATGATTCGCTTGATGGCTTCTTCGTCCTGCGGGTTAATAACCACTCGGAAATAGGCCAAAATGTCTTTGATTTCTTTGCGTTGGTAAAAAGAAAGACCTCCATAAATCCGATAGGGAATGTTTTGCTTCCGCAGGGCTTCTTCCAGTGCCCGCGACTGAGCGTTGGTGCGGTAGAGAATGGCAAAGTCTGAGTGCTCTTTTTGCAGGTTCATTTGCAACTCAAAGATTTGATTGGCTACAAATTGCCCTTCCTCGTTATCGGTAAGTGCTCTATAGACTTTTATGCGTTCGCCCGAAGGGTTGGCCGTCCAAACTTTTTTGGGAAGCTGTGCCTTGTTTTTGGCAATCAGATGATTTGCAGCATCTACAATGGTTTGGGTGCTTCGGTAGTTTTGCTCGAGTTTAAAGGTCTGGAGTTCCGGGTAGTCCTTTTCAAAATCCAAAATGTTTTGAATATTGGCGCCTCTAAAGGCATAAATGGACTGGGCGTCGTCGCCTACTACGCAAATGTTTTGATATAGGGCTGCTAACTGCCGGATGATGGCATATTGCGCAAAATTGGTGTCCTGAAACTCATCGACCAGAATAAATTGGAAGCGGTTTTGGTATTTGTACAACACTTCCGGAAATCGGGCAAAGAGCTCATAAGTTTTTAAAAGCAAGTCGTCGAAGTCCATGGCTCCTGCCTTAAAGCAACGTTCGGTGTAGGTTTGGTAAATCTCAAACAACCTAGGCCGACTGGCTTGCTCATCGTCGGAAATAAATTCTGTGCTCTGCCTGTAGGCGTGGGCAGTGATTAAGGCATTTTTTGCATTAGAAATTCGATTATAGACGGTATTGGGCTTGTACATTTTATCGTCAAGCCCCATTTCGTTGATGATGGTTCGGATGAGGCTTTTGGCATCGTCGGTATCGTAAATGGAAAAGTTGGAAGGGTAACCTAAACGGTCGCTTTCACTTCTCAATATACGGGCAAATACGGAGTGAAAGGTACCCATCCAAAGGTTTTTTGCTTCGGAGGGACCAATAACGGAGGCAATACGCTCCTTCATTTCTCTTGCAGCCTTGTTGGTAAAGGTGAGCGAAAGAATATGAAAAGGATCTATGCCTTGTTTCACCAAATAGGCAATTCGATAGGTAAGTACCCGGGTTTTTCCTGAGCCGGCTCCGGCAATTATCATCACCGGACCTTCTACCGAGGTTGCCGCTTGGCGTTGGGGTTCGTTCAGTTCTTCTAAAAAATCCACGTATAACAAGCTTAGCTTGCAAAGATAGGACAGCCAATCGGCAAAGCCCATAGCAAAGCCCTAAGCTTATTCACTATCCAACTGTTTATTTATGAATTCGCTCATAAGGTCTATGACCTCTTTGGCTACATGGTTAGGGTTTTCATATTCTTTGGGCTCGGGTCGACCTATTCCGGGCATAAGTTGGTGGTTCAGACCCTCTAAAATAAAATACTCGAAGGGAGTGTTGTGGAGGTTCTTTACCCTCCGCCACTCCTTTATCTGTCTTTGATTCACTTGATAATCGCGAGCTCCAAACAGCAATAGGTAGGGCTTTTTGACCCTTTGGGCGGCATGATTAGGGATGCTTTTTAAATCTTGATGCCAATAGGCCCATGGCAAGCCTAAAATTTTAGGAGTTTTGAGCAGACTGTCCGATAAACCTTGGGATTTCAAAAGTTGAATACGTTGTTTTAACCAATCCAGGTTTCTGGTTTCACTGTCAGAGATTTCTCCATCCAGCGCTGCTAAATAATTCATTTGCATCGGAAGAATGGTTAAAACCGGTTGGGCAGGAGCTGCCAATCCAATCCAAGCCTTTATCGGATTTTTAGGATATTGATCCAAATATAAGGGTACCATAGCTCCCCCATGCGAATGTCCGGCCAAGAAAAGGGGTATGGTTTTGTACTCGGGATGTTGTGAAAAATAGGCCACCAAGGCATGCAAGGGTTCTATGTATTCGTCTTGTGTGGTAAAGTCTCCCGAAAACCAATCCGGGTGGCTTCGGGTAACTTTTTCATATCTAAAGCAGGCTATTTTTCGAGAGCTTAGGCCTAAAGCAAGGTCTCTAAACATTTGATTGGGCCCCAGGGATTGATTTTCGTCGCCGGGTCCACTTCCATGCACCAGAATAACGAGGGCACGTGTGGGAGCGTTGCCGGGTTTGCTTAATATGCCATGAATGGCCCTTTCCTTATACTCGATATGGAGGGTGTCTTGTGCTAGCCCTGCCTTATTTACATAATTGGGGAGCGGACTGTTTCTGCTTTGGTCGGAAGGCTTTATCCACAATCCGGCAAGCCCATTGGGGTGATTGAGCAGCCACAGGTCGCAGCTTTTTGAGCCTTTAACTAGAGGAACAATCCAGCGGTCCGGAACAATGCTGGGCAAAGGGTTGCCTATGCTATCGGGAGCTCTGCCCAGCAAAGGGTTAAATGTCCAAGCCAATTTTAAGTTGCTGCTGTCCAAACTTTGTTGAACCTTTGGAATTAGGAGCCGCCAAACCTGTGTTGCTTGGTCATTTTTAAAATAGCTCAAAGCCATTTCTACCGATTTTGGCAATTGAGCAGCTGGGGAAAGGCAGCATGCCCCAAGAATAAGCGATAAAATAAGCCTCAAAACCATGCTTAAACATACAAAGCTTTGGTTTTACGGCAGTTTAGTTTAGGCTTAAATGGTAACTTTTGCCGTAATGGTGTTGACCCTTGGCGGCACGCAAAGGCTTAGGCCTTGGAAGCGTTGCGACAAATAGGAAGGAAAAGAAGGGCCCGTCAAAGCGGATAAGGCCCCATCAGCATCGGCAACCAAAACCACCAGGTCGATGGAGTGCGCCTCGGCATAGCGGAGGGTAGCATGCCCGGGATTTTTTCCGTCCAAGATTTCTTGTCGATAGGCAATTCCTTTTTTACCGAAGAATTGAGCTGCTTGATGTAAAATTCCGCGTAAGCGCGCTCTGTCTTCTTTATTTTTTCGGCGTTCTAATCCTAGAAGAACGACTTCGGCGTCGGTAAACTGGGCCAAAAGTAGGGCATAAGGTATTTTTTCACGGCTGTGCATGTTGTCTGCATCAATGGTCAAAAGCATGCGTTGAAAACGCCCTTCCATGCCCGGAGGAATCGCTAACACTGCTGCTTTCCAGCACAAGCTAAGTTTGTTGGATTGGTTGCCATGAAATATTACATCTTGCTTGCGTTCTCCATGTACCCCTAAAAAGACCAATACATCGGGATTTTCTTTGAGCTTTTGCTGTATGCTTTTGGTGGTTTTTCCTTCCAGCCAATGCGCAGAAAGCTCTACCGGGCCATCTTGATTGATTTGGTGATGTAGGCTGGCAACCTCTGCCTCGCTTTGTTCCTTAAAACTGCCCGACTTGCCTTCCTTAGCTAGTTGCTCTTGGGCATATTTATTGGTTACAATCCATAGCTCAACGGGCAATTTGGTTTTACGACCAATATGAATCGCTTGAAATAGCGCATTGTGGGCTGTGGGTGAAAAGTCAAAAGGCACCACAAGAGATCGAAAATGGAAAGAAGAGGCCATACGCACAATTTTTCCAAAATTTACGAAATGTATGGATGCGTGTCAAGTATTTTCTGGTAAACTTTTTATTTTTTTTACTGCCCCTGATTGAATTTAAAACTTTGAAATTCAGTAAAATTGAACGTTAACAATATTATTCATTAGGCTTTGCCTCATCCCAATTGGCGCAATAAGCGGTATTTTTCATAGACCTCCCAAGCCGAAATCCAAGCGATGGTCCAACCCTCTTTTCCATCTCTCCAGCCTTGGAGCAACACCAAATCCCTAACAAAGCGTGACGCAGCATGCAGCACAGGATCCCAAATCTTTGCTTTTTTCCCGGCCTTCCAATAGGCCCTGGCAGCAATCTCTGCAAATTTTCCGGCTTTTTGTTTGTGGTCTTTAGAACCCGAGAACGAGTAATGAATCAAATGACCGTTCAACCAAACTTTTCGCTTTCCTTCTTTTGGTTCAAAGGCATCGTGCGGATTCATGCCTACCCATTCACCGCTATCGGCGCGCCATAAGCGCCATTTTTTATCCGGGTACCAAGCACCATGACGTATGGCTTTAGCTCCATAATGATTCAACCTTTTCCAGCCGTATACCTCCGCTGTTGGTCCCTCTTTCTTTAATTGAAGAATGGATGCCCGTGCCAGCTCATCCAAACGCTCGTCGGCATCTAAGGAAAGAATCCAATCGGCTTTGCTTTGCTTTCGAGCAAAGTTTTTTTGCTCCACATGGCCTTCAAAAGGGTGGTGAATAACCCTAGCCCCTTTAGACTTTGCAATGGCAACCGTATCATCGGTAGAACCTGAATCCACTACCACCACTTCGTCCACAATATCCCCGGCAGAATCTAAACAAGCGCCAATCCGATGCGCTTCATTGAATGCTATAACCACCAGGGCAATGTTCATGCGTCCTTTTTACCAATCAAATGCACAAATTCCGCAACGTTGGCTGCCATTTCCATAAAGTGGCTTTGCGCCGGATTGGAACTGTCCAAAGCTGCCGGAAACCCTTTGTCGCCGGATTCCCTCAAGCCTTGAATCAAAGGCAACTGCCCCAACAAGGGCACCTTAAGCTCTTCGGCTAATTTGGCGGCGCCTCCCTTGCCAAATATATAGTATTTGTTGTCCGGCAATTCTTCCGGAGTAAACCAGGCCATATTTTCCACCAAGCCAAGCACAGGCACATTGATATTGGGCATACGAAACATGGCTATTCCCTTTCGGGCATCGGCTAAGGCAACTTCTTGTGGGGTACTTACCACGATGGCTCCGTTGAGAGGTGCGGTTTGCACCAGCGACAAATGAATGTCTCCGGTGCCCGGCGGCAAGTCCACCAACAAATAATCCAAGGCCCCCCAATCGGCATCGGTAAACATTTGCGTAAGGGCTTTGGAGGCCATGGGGCCTCGCCAAGCTACTGCTTGGTCGTCGCCGGCAAAAAAGCCAATGCTCAGCATTTTTATGCCGTAATGCTCCACAGGTTGTATTAAACTCCTTCCGTCCTTATACTTTTTTAAGGTAGGGCGCACGTATTTGGTGTCCAACATCAAAGGAATGGAGGGACCGTAAATATCTGCATCCAAAATCCCCACTTTGGCCCCCATGGAGCTTAAAGCAGCGGCTAAATTTACGGTCACCGTAGATTTGCCAACGCCTCCTTTTCCGGATGCTACGGCAATTACGTGCCGTACTTCCGGAAGAATTTTTCGGGCCTCGTTGCGTGCCGTTTGATTCACCGAAAACTGAAAGCTCACGGGAGTTTCTCCCAGGCCGGCAGCTTGTAGCGCTTCTTTTATGTCCTGCTCCAACTTCTTTTTAATATGTAAGGTGGGGCTCAGCACTTCCACATCCAAATGCCAGGTGTCGCCCACCAATTCCAATTGACGGATGCGCCCTTGGTCCACTAAGTTTTTTCCGGTCACCGGATCGTGCACCTGCCCTAAGGCTTTTAAAAATTGTTCCTTGCTTATGTTACTCATGATTTAAATCTAATTCAATGTTTGGATCCCAAAAGTGCTGTTCAAAATCTTGGACAACATCCTCGTTCACTTGAATGCCTTCGGATTCAAGCTGGGCTTGCATTTGCCCGGGAAAGGCAAAGTGGTGTTTGCCACTCAGCATGCCCTTTCGGTTCACCACTCTATGCGCAGGAACCATAGGAGAAGCTTGGTGCGAGGCGTTCATGGCATAGCCTACCATGCGGGCAGATTTGGGACTGCCCAAGTAGCGTCCAATAGCTCCGTAGCTACTTACTCTACCTTTTGGAATGAGTCGAACCACTTCCCAAACCCGTTCAAAAAATTCAGAGGCCATCGCTTCCTATTTCAAAACAAAGGTAATGGATGTCTCTTCCCATTTCCAGCCACATGGATTCGTAAAAGGTACGAATATGCAGCGCTGATTCCGGCCCATAATCTCGGTAAACGTTGTCGGACCGTTCCAACACCCGAAGTCCTTGCTCAGCCACCACCGACTCGGTATATTCAAACAGCATGCGGCTGTCGGTTTTTAAATGGATTTTGCCTTGTGGGGGCAAAAAGCTTCGATACCGACTCAAAAAAGCAGGCGAAGTAAGCCGCTTTTTCTCTTTGCCCTCCCTAGGTTGTGGATCCGGAAATACAATCCATATATCGCTTACTTGGTCTTCGGGCGCAAAAAAGTGAGGAATCAAATGAATGCGCTGCCTCAAAAAGGCCACATTTTCTCGTCCTTCTGTCTCCACTTGCTTGGCTCCTTTCCAAAGGCGAGCACCTTTAATGTCCATGCCTATAAAGTTGCGTTTGGGGTAGCGCTCCGATAAGCCCAAGCTGTATTCGCCCTTGCCGCAAGCCAGCTCCAGTGTAATGGGCCCCGGCTGTTTAAACCAAGACTGCCATTTGCCTCGCCACTCAAAGCCTTCGTGAATTAGGCTTTGGTAATCGGGTTCAAACACATGTCCAAATTGTTGATTTTCGGCAAAACGCTTTAATTTTCCTTTTCCCATGCGTATTGGTTTCAAAAATAATCGGAGTTGCCGGGCCTAAGCACCCACTCGGTATGCCAAAGTCCCTTGGGTGCTTGCAGCACATGAACCACGGCTGCGGCTACATCTTCGGGCTTGAGCAATTGGGACGGGTCAACCTCTAAGCCGTCCCAGCTTGCCGTATGCGTTGCCGAAGGGTGGATTTGACACAGCTGTATGCCCGTGGGCAGCACCTCTTTTTGCAATGCTTCTGCCCATTGCCTAAGTAGGCTTTTGCTTAAACTGTAGGCCGGAGCTTCCGGTCTCAGCTCTTTGGATGCAATACTATTAATTAGTACAATTTTTCCTTGTATTCCTTTGCTTTCCCAAGCTCGAATCAAGGACAGGGCAATCGTTTCAGCGGCAAAAAAATTGCTTTGCAAATGGGGCATAAGGCCATTGACTTCGCTCAAAAGCGGCCCGGTGGCAAAGTTTCCCACATTTAGCACGGCCGCTTCAGGCAAAGGGTTCCATGCCCGGCAAAGTTGATCCCTACCTTCAGGAGTAGCCAAATCGGCCGGATAAACCCAACTTTCCGTGCCGAATTCCTGTTTCACACGCTGTTGTAAGCGAATGAGGTCTTCTTTAGATCTGGCATTCAAGGCCAAAGCATAGCCCTGCCGGCCCAAGGCAAGGGCGCAGGCCCGGCCAATCCCTTTGGTGGCTCCGGTAATTAAAATAGGTGTAGCCATGGGGCAAAGATACCTTAGCTTTAAGAAACGGTAGCTAAAGATTTGGTAAAGGAGAAAAGGGTGGGGGCCCCGGGCGGGCTTTCACCGGTAGCCTCCCAAGCAAAACCACGAGGCTGCAGGGCTGCGGTAGCTTCCTTTGGTCGCTTCCTCGCCTGGCAGCCTCGGGTTTTGCTATGGGAGGGCTACCGCGTTCAATCCCTGGGCCGTACCTCCATGTATATTCATTACCTATTTGGAAGAAGATTTTGGGCCCCGGACAGAAGAAGTCAGCCTGTGCCCCGGGCCGGCTAGCCCCTGCCGGAAGCGAGGAGGCTCCCGATTTTTCGGGAGACCCCGGAGCCCGGCAGGGGCAGCCGGGCCGGGGCACAGCTGCGCCTGATGGCCGGAACAGGCCCCCCAATAAAAACCCAACCAAAGAATTAAAGTAGATTACGGAATGATTTTCAAAAGGTGGTATTGGATATTTCAAAAAAAACCAGTTCCTTTGCAAGCCCATTTTTGGGCATAATATCTTAGGTAAACGAGCGAAAAGCATGCCAACGATTCAACAGTTAGTGCGCAAAGGGCGCAAAAAAGTGGTAAAGAAGAGCAAATCTATTGCCCTCGATAGCTGTCCGCAGCGTCGTGGAGTGTGTGTGCGTGTGTACACAACTACTCCTAAAAAACCAAACTCCGCATTGCGTAAGGTAGCCAGGGTGCGCCTTACCAATCAGCGTGAAGTGAACGCGTATATTCCCGGAGAGGGACACAACCTGCAAGAGCACAGCATTGTGTTGGTGCGTGGTGGTCGTGTAAAAGACTTACCCGGTGTGCGTTACCACATTGTGCGTGGAGCCCTCGACACCGCAGGTGTAGAAGGCCGCAATCAGCGCCGTTCTAAGTACGGCACTAAGCGTCCGAAAGAGAAAAAATCCTGATACATCGCTAAGTAAAAATTGACATGAGAAAAGCGAAACCAAAAAAGCGGATCATACTTCCCGACCCCCGTTACAGCGACACGCTCGTTACCAAGTTTGTGAACAATTTGATGCTGGACGGTAAGAAACAAACCTCCTACGATATTTTTTATGGTGCCATGGACATCGTAAAAGAGCGTATTCAAGAGGAAGAGCCGGTGAATGTATGGAAGCGTGCCTTGGAGAACGTAACTCCTTTGGTAGAAGTCCGTTCCCGTCGCGTAGGTGGTGCTACCTTCCAAATTCCCCAAGAAATTCGTCCTTCGCGTCGTTTGTCTATGGGCATGAAATGGATGATTTTGGCAGCCCGTAAGCGCAACGACAAGTCTATGGCGCAAAAGCTGGCCAACGAAGTAATGGCCGCTTACAACAACGAAGGTGGAGCGTATAAGAAAAAAGAAGATACGCACCGCATGGCAGAAGCCAACAAGGCATTCTCACATTTCCGTTTCTAACACATAATACGAAGGCCCACAAAGCTATGGCACGTGACCTAAAATTTACGCGGAACATTGGTATTTCCGCACACATTGACGCCGGCAAGACCACAACTACCGAGCGTATTCTTTATTACACCGGAAAAACCCACAAAATTGGTGAGGTGCACGATGGTGCAGCTACCATGGACTGGATGGTGCAAGAGCAGGAGCGCGGTATTACCATTACCTCTGCTGCCACCACCTGCTTCTGGAATTTCCCAACCCGCCAGGGTCAAGCCATTCAAGGCGAAACCAAGCAGTATCAAATCAATATTATTGATACTCCGGGCCACGTAGACTTTACCGTGGAAGTAGAGCGCTCGCTTCGTGTATTGGATGGGGCCGTAGCTCTGTTTTGTGCCGTGGGCGGCGTAGAGCCACAATCCGAAACGGTTTGGCGTCAAATGAATAAATACAACGTTCCTCGTTTGGGCTTTGTAAATAAAATGGACCGCGCCGGTGCCGACTTCTTTAATGTAGTGGAGCAGGTTAAAGCCCGCCTTGGTGCCAAGCCTGTACCTCTTCAAGTTCCCATTGGGGCCGAAGAAACCTTTAAAGGTGTAGTGGATTTGATTTCACTCGAAGCCATCATTTGGGACGAAGCCTCTGAGGGTGCCAAATACGATAAAGTAGATATTCCTGAGGAGTTGAAGGGCGATGTGGAGCATTGGAGAAATTACCTTTTGGAAACGGTTGCTGAATACGACGACTCTCTGATGGAGAAGTTTTTTGACAATCCCGATGCCATTACGGAAGATGAAATCATTAACGGTATCCGCAACGCAACGCTTGCTTTGGATATTGTACCCATGCTTTGTGGCTCTGCCTTCAAAAACAAGGGAGTACAAACCATGCTTGATTGTGTAATGCGTTATCTTCCTTCTCCGGTAGATGTTCCACCCGTAAAAGGTGTTAACCCGGATACTGACGAAGAAGAAATTCGTAAGCCAAGTCCTGACGAGCCCATGGCTGCTTTGGCCTTTAAAATTGCTACTGACCCCTTCGTAGGTCGTTTGTGCTTTTTTAGAATGTATTCTGGTCGTTTGGATGCAGGTTCCTATGTATACAACGTGCGTACCGGAAACAAAGAACGTATATCACGTTTGTTCCAAATGCACTCCAACAAACAAAATGCCATTGACTTTATTGAAGCCGGTGACATTGGAGCAGGTGTTGGGTTTAAGGACATCCGTACCGGAGATACCTTGACTTCAGAGAATAAGCCCATTGCCTTAGAAGCAATGACTTTTCCTGATCCCGTAATTGGTATTGCCATTGAGCCTAAAACTCAGGCCGATGTGGATAAGCTAGGAACAGCCTTGGCTAAATTGGCCGAAGAGGATCCAACCTTCCGTGTGCACACCGATGAAGATAGTGGTCAAACCATTATTGAGGGTATGGGTGAGCTTCACTTGGACATTATTATTGACCGTCTTAAGCGTGAGTTTAAGGTGGAATGTAACCAAGGAGCTCCTCAGGTAGCTTACAAAGAAGCCGTTACCGGTAGCGTGGAGCACCGTGAGGTGTATAAGAAGCAAACCGGTGGTCGAGGTAAATTTGCCGACATCGTGTTTAGTTTGGAGCCACGTCCCGATGGACAGCCCGGCTTGGAATTTGTAGACCAAGTGAAAGGTGGTAACATTCCTAAGGAGTTTATTCCGTCGGTTCAAAAAGGTTTTGAGTCGAGCATGCAAAATGGAGTTTTGGCCGGTTTCCCGGTAACCAGTTTGCGGATTACCTTGAAGGATGGTTCTTACCACGCGGTTGACTCCGATGCGGTTTCTTTTGAGCAAGCTGCAAAAATTGCTTATCGGGAGTCTATGCCCAAGGCAAGTCCTATTTTATTGGAGCCCATTATGAAAGTGGAGGTAGTAACTCCTGAAGAAAACATGGGCGATGTGGTTGGAGACCTTAACCGTCGTCGCGGGCAAATTGATGGTATGGACGATCGCGCCGGTGCCAAGGTTATCAAAGCTAAAGTTCCGCTATCTGAAATGTTTGGTTATGTAACCAGCTTGCGTACCATTACATCTGGTCGTGCAAGCTCTACCATGGAATTTAGCCATTACGATCCGGCCCCTCGAAACATTCAGGACGATGTAATTGCCAAAGTTAAGGGCAAAGCTAAGGCCTGATTTCAAGGAATAAATAAGAAAAAGCCGCCCCATTATAGGGCGGTTTTTTTTGTGGTTTTCAAGAAATAAGGTTTTTGGTCTAAAATCCTGTAAAAAAAGAAGGTTTTACTATTGCTTATTTAATTCAAAAAGCGCACCTTTGCAAGCCCGTTTTAAGGGTAAAGTAAAGAAGCTTCAACGCATGAGCCAGAAAATACGTATTAAGCTGAAGTCTTATGACTACAATTTGGTAGACAAGTCTGCCGAGAAAATCGTGAAAACTGTAAAGGGCACAGGAGCCGTAGTAAACGGTCCTATTCCTTTGCCTACACACAAAAGGATTTACACGGTATTACGTTCACCACACGTCAATAAGAAGTCACGTGAGCAATTTCAACTTTGCTCGTACAAGCGTTTGATGGACATTTACAGTTCTTCAAGCAAAACCATTGATGCTTTAATGAAGCTGGAACTGCCCAGCGGTGTTGAAGTTGAAATTAAAGTCTAGTAATAAATCTGCGGTAAGAGTCGGCTTGATTGACTCCGCTGCCTAAACCAAAACAAAATGTCAGGATTAATTGGCAAAAAAATTGGGATGACCAGTTTATATGATGAGCAGGGAAAAGCCATCGCCTGCACGGTCATAGAAGCCGGTCCTTGTGTTGTAACACAAGTTAAAACCAAAGAGCGCGACGGTTACGATGCCATGCAGCTCGCTTTTGGCGATGCCAAAGAGAAACATGTGAATAAGGCACAAATTGGCCACTTTAAGAAAGTTAAGACTGCTCCCAAAAAACATGTGTATGAGTTCCGTTATTTCCCGGAACTTTTAGAGGCCGGGACTGAAATTGGTGTTGACCTGTTTCAGGAAGGTGACTTTATTGATGTTATAGGGACTTCCAAGGGTAAAGGATTCCAGGGCGTGGTTAAGCGTCACGGATTTGCCGGTGTGGGTGACCGAACGCATGGTCAGCACAACCGAGCAAGGCACCCGGGCTCTATTGGTGCAGCTTCTTACCCTGCACGCGTTTTTAAAGGAATGCGTATGGCTGGTCAAATGGGTAATGCACGGGTTAAGGCTGTAAACCTTAAAGTGCTTAAAGTTATTCCCGAGAAGAATCTATTGGTTGTTAGTGGCAATGTGCCCGGTCATAAAGGCGGCATTGTACTCATTGAAAAATAAGTTGGCATAAGAAATCATGGAATTAGCCGTAATATCAAAAGAAGGGAAAGAAACAGGTCGTAAGGTTTCCTTAGACGACTCCCTATATGGTGTTGATCCCAACGATCATGCCATCTATTTGGATGTAAAACAACACATGGCCAATTTGCGTCAGGGTACGCATAAAGCCAAGGAGCGTGGTGAGATTAGCGGGTCTACCCGTAAATTGCACCGTCAAAAAGGAACCGGTGGCTCTCGTAAGGGCAGCATCAAGAACCCATTGTTCCGTGGTGGTGGCCGAGTGTTTGGTCCACGTCAACGCGACTATGGTTTTAAGCTCAACAAAAAAGTGAAGCGTTTGGCGCGTCGCTCAGCCATGAGCTATAAAATTAAGGATGGTTTGGTTAAAGTGGTGGAGCCATTGAACTTTGAGCAACCCCGCACCAAGGACTTTTTGGCCATGTTGCGTCACCTGCAATTGGATCAGAAAAAGGTACTTATTGTGGTGGCCGAAGATGCCGGAAATGCCTTTTTGTCTGCGCGTAATTTGCCCGGAGCCAATGTAATTACAGCCAACGAGCTGAATACCTATGAAGTAATGGATGCGGAAACATTGCTCATTGCAGAGAATACCATTTCGCATATCGATAAACTGCTAAGCTGAGGATCATGGCAAGTCATATTATAAAACCGTTGGTTACGGAGAAAATGACCGAAGCGGGAGAGAAATTTAACCGCTATGGTTTCTTGGTTAATCCCAAGGCCACTAAGCACGAAATTCGTAGAGAGATTCAAGCTCTTTACGATGTTGAAGTAGAGCGTGTGCATACCATGAATTACATTGGGCGTAAAGTGACACGCTATACCAAATCGAATGTATTGACCGGCCGCAAGCCTTCGTACAAGAAAGCAATCATTACCCTGAAGGAAGGTCACACCATTGATCTCTTCGCAAATATCTAATTATGGGTTTAAGGAAATTTTCACCAGTTACTCCGGGTACGCGCTTCAAAATCATTAGTGATTTTGAAACCGTAACGACCAATAAGCCGGAGAAAAGTTTGTTGGCGCCCCAAAAGCGTTCCGGAGGTAGGAACGGTAGTGGTAAAATGACCATGCGTTACATGGGAGGCGGCCACAAAAAGCGTTACCGTATTATTGACTTTAAGCGCGATAAGGATGGGATTCCCGCAACGGTAAAAAGCATTGAATATGATCCCAATCGTTCTGCTCGTATTGCTTTATTAAGCTATGCGGATGGCGAGAAGCGTTACATCATTGCACCTCATGGTTTAGAAGTAGGCCAAAAGGTACAAAGTGGAACAGGCAGCAGTCCGGATTTGGGCAACGCATTGCCTATGTCTGAGATACCTTTGGGTTCTGTAGTACATAATATAGAACTTAAGCCTGGACGTGGAGCAGCTTTTTGTCGCTCTGCAGGTTCATCGGCTCAATTGGTAGCCAGAGACGGTAAATATGCTGTCTTAAAGATGCCTTCCGGTGAACAGCGTATGGTATTGGTTGTATGCAAGGCCGTGATTGGTAGCGTATCCAATCCCGAACATTCACTAACCGTGCATGGAAAGGCCGGCCGTAACCGTTGGTTGGGTCGTCGTCCTAGAGTTCGTGGTGTGGTAATGAATCCAGTAGATCACCCCATGGGTGGTGGTGAAGGTCGTTCTTCCGGTGGTCACCCAAGAAGCCGTAAAGGTTTGCCTGCAAAAGGATACAAAACCCGCAGTAAGAAGAAGTATTCTTCTAAATATATTCTTGAACGTAGAAAGAAATAATTAGATATGGCACGTTCACTTAAAAAAGGCCCATTTGTCGATTTCAAGCTTGAAAAGCGCGTAGTTGAAATGAACGACGGCGGCAAAAAGAATGTCATTAAGACCTGGAGCAGAAGGTCAATGATTACCCCTGACTTTGTTGGGCATACCATTGCCGTTCACAATGGAAACAAGCATATTCCTGTATATGTTACGGAGAATATGGTTGGGCATAAATTGGGCGAGTTCAGTCCTACACGCACTTGGCGTGGTCATGCCGGACAAAAGAAAGACAAAGGCAGAAAATAAAGGTTACAAGATTTAGAATAAGCAGCTATGGGCAGCAGAAAAAGACTTGCGGCAGAGGCCCGCAAAGAAGCTAATAAGACCAAGTATATGGCACGCTTGGTAGATTATCCTACCTCGCCAAGAAAGATGCGGTTGGTTGCGGACTTAATCCGTGGCATGGATTGCAATAAAGCTTTAGACGTATTGCAGTTTACCCCAAAGGCCGGGGCTCTTCCAATGTCTAAGTTGCTGCGTTCTGCCATTGCCAATTTTGAGCAAAAATCAGGATTACGTGCAGATGCAGAGCCATTGTACGTGAAAGAGGTTTTTGTAGATAGTGCAAAAATGTTGAAGCGTATTCAACCAGCACCTCAGGGTAGGGCGCACCGAATCCGTAAGCGGTCCAACCATGTAACTATTATTGTGGATACCAAACAAGCAACAGAACCTGTTGCTGTTGAAGCCACCAATCAAGAATAAGTATTTAGCGTAGCAAGCGAATTATGGGACAAAAGACAAATCCAATAGGCAACCGTTTAGGTTACATCCGTGGCTGGGAGTCCAACTGGTACGGTGGTAAGAATTACACCGAGAAACTGGTTGAAGACCACACCATCCGTAACTATATCCGTGCCCGTTTAGCCAAAGCGAGCATTTCACGTATTGTTATTGAACGTACGCTTAAATTGGTTACCGTAACAATTCATACGGCGCGCCCAGGTATCATCATTGGTAAAGGCGGTCAAGAAGTGGAGCGGTTGCGTGAAGAGCTCAAAAAGCTTACCAAAAAAGAAGTGGGCATTAATATTGCTGAAATTAAGCGTCCTGAATTGGATGCCCGTCTGGTAGCTGAAACTGTAGCACGTCAATTGGAAGGTCGAGTGAATTACCGCCGCGCTTTAAAAATGGCTTTGGCCAGTACTATGCGCATGGGTGCCGAGGGCATCAAGATTGCAGTCGCCGGTCGTTTAGGAGGTGCTGAAATGGCGCGTCATGATTCTTACAAAGATGGACGTATTCCATTGCATACATTTCGTGCGGATATCGACTATGCATTGGTTGAAGCACATACTACTTACGGCCGCATAGGGGTCAAGGTGTGGATTATGTTAGGTGAAGTTTACGGCAAACGTGATTTGAGTCCAAACATTCCCAACCAACGACAAGGCAAAGGGCCAAGCGGGGTTTCTGCCCCTCGCGCTAAAAGAAAACGCAATTAATTGAGGGAGGAAAAGCATCATGTTACAACCGAAACGTACAAAATACCGTAAGGTACAGAAGGGCCGAATGAAAGGAGTGGCCCATCGTGGACACCAAATTGCTTTTGGATCTTTTGGATTGAAGTCTCTGGACTCTGTATGGATGACTTCTAGACAAATTGAGGCGGCTCGTATCGCACTCAACCGGTACATGAAAAGGGAAGGGCAAGTATGGATTCGCATTTTTCCAGACAAACCAATTACCAAAAAACCTGCCGAAGTTAGGATGGGTAAAGGTAAAGGTAACCCAGAGTACTGGGCGGCTGTTGTGAAGCCTGGAGTGATTATGTTTGAAATCGACGGTGTTCCAATGGATATAGCCAAAGAAGCTTTACGCCTTGCTGCACAAAAGCTTCCTGTGCGTACCAAGTTTGTTGTACGTCGCGACTATGCGGCAGATTAAACATTGAATCATGAAGAATATTGAAATCCAAGGGCTTTCTGATGGAGATCTTAGTGAGAAAATTGCCCAACAACAAAAGGATTTGGTTCAATTGAAGTTGAATCATGCAGTGGTTAACTTAGACAATCCCAATGAAATTAAAGCCTCTCGCCGTTTATTGGCTCGGCTGAAAACTGAACAGCGTAAGCGAATTTTAGCTTCAGCTTAATAGAGGCTTAAAAGATGGGAACCGCTGCCAACAGGGAGCGGTTCTTTTTTGTCTTTAATTTCTGTAAAAAAATCTAAGCCTGATATTGGAAATATCAAAATAAACCTGCACCTTTGCAAGCCCGTTTTTAGGGGTAAAACATTCAGTTAACACCATTTTGGTACGGATATGACCGAAAGGAAAACACGTAAAGAAAAGATTGGGGTTGTTACCAGCAACAAAATGACAAGCACCATTACTGTAGCTGTCGAGCGTCGCGTTAAGCACCCCAAGTATGGAAAGTTTGTAAAACTGACCTCACGATTTAAAGCACACGACACCAACAATGAGTGCAATATTGGTGACACCGTACGCATTATGGAAACGCGTCCGTTGAGTAAAACCAAAAATTGGCGATTGGTCGAAATTATTGAAAGAGCAAAATAATCATGATACAGCAGGAGTCCAGGTTAAAAGTGGCGGACAATAGTGGTGCAAAGGAAGTGCTCTGCATCCGTGTTCTGGGTGGTACGCGTAAGCGTTATGCTACCATTGGAGACACCATAGTGGTTACCGTAAAGGATGCTATTCCCTCAGGTAACATGAAAAAGGGTGCTGTAACTAAAGCGGTTGTTGTTCGTACCAGCAAAGAGATTCGTCGTGTAGATGGTTCTTATATACGGTTCGACGATAACGCTGTTGTGTTGCTCAATGCACAAGGCGAAATGCGCGGAACTAGGATTTTTGGTCCTGTGGCCCGTGAACTTCGTGAAAAGCAGTTCATGAAAATCGTTTCACTGGCACCTGAGGTGCTTTAAGTAATTGTATTATGCCCGCAAAGCTCAAAATAAAAAGTGGCGATTTAGTCGTAGTAACGGCAGGAAACCATAAAGGCGAACAGGGGACTGTACTATCTGTTGACCTTAAAAAGGACCGTGCCCTTGTTGAAGGAGTTAATTTGGTGAAACGCCATACCAAACCCACTCCCCAACAGCCCGAGGGGAAAATTGTGGAAAAAGAAGCTCCGCTTCACCTTTCCAATTTAATGGTGGTTGTTAAAGATACCCCCTCTCGATTGGGTCGTAAATTGGATGAATCAACCGGTAAGTTGATTCGCTATTCTAAGAAAACCGGAGAAACTATTAAGTAATGAGTGCGCCTCGTCTGATTAATAAATACAAAGAAGATATTGTTCCGGCTCTAAGTAAAGAGTTTGGCTACAAAAGCATCATGCAGGTGCCCAGGCTTCAAAAAATTGTTTTAAGCCAAGGCCTAGGTGCTGCAGTCTCTGACAAGCGGATTGTAGAGAATGCCGTTCAGGAGCTTTCGCTTATATCTGGTCAAAAGGCCGTTGCTACCAAATCCAAAAAAGACATTTCTAACTTCAAGCTGCGTAAGGGAATGCCCATTGGTGCAAAAGTTACCCTAAGAGGTGAAAAAATGTACGAATTTCTCGATCGCTTAATTTCGATTGCCCTACCAAGGGTACGTGACTTTAAGGGAGTTCCTGCCAAAGGATTTGATGGTAGAGGAAATTACAACCTTGGTGTTACCGAACAACTGATATTCCCTGAAATTGATATCGATAAAGTAAGTCGTATCAATGGTATGGATATCACCTTTGTAACCAATGCTGAAACAAACCAAGAAGCGTACGCATTGCTCAGAGGTTTCGGTATGCCATTTAACGATATCAAACATGAACAAACGGAAAACGCTTAAGATATGGCCAAAGAATCCATGAAAGCCCGTGAACGCAAGCGTCAACGCTTAGTTGCCAAGTATGCTGCGAAACGTAAGGCGCTTAAAGAAGAGGGAGATTACCAAGGTTTGGCTTTGCTTCCCAAAAACTCTTCACCTGTGCGTTTGCACAATCGGTGTCAGCTCACCGGTCGTCCTAGAGGGTATATGCGTCAATTCGGTATCTCTCGGGTGACTTTTCGTAAAATGGCCAATGAAGGCAAAATTCCAGGCGTAACCAAAGCTAGTTGGTAATCATATTTTAATTCTACCATGGATCCTATTGCAGATTATTTAACTCGAATAAGGAACGGCATTAAAGCACGTCACCGTGTGGTTGAAATTCCCTCCTCTAAAGTCAAGAAGGGTATCACCCAAATTCTTTTTGACCAAGGATACATCTTGTCTTACAAGTTTGTTGACGAGGGGCCTCAAGGCACCATTAAAATTGCTTTGAAGTACCATCCAATGACCAAACTTTCCGCCATTAAACACCTCAGTCGCGTTTCTCGTCCGGGCTTACGCAAGTATTCCGGTTCTGAAGGACTACCCCGAGTGCTCAATGGGCTTGGTATTGCTGTTGTCTCTACTAGCCAAGGACTCATGACCGACAAAGAGGCGCGCGCTAAGAATATTGGTGGTGAAGTTCTTTGTAAAATCTATTAATCCAAGCTCATGTCAAGAATAGGAAAAGCACCCATTCAATTGCCTTCCAACGTTAGCGTTGAAGTGAGCAAAGGGAATTTAGTTACAGTTAAGGGAGCTAACAGTACCTTAACTCAACAAGTGCACCCCGATATTAAGGTGAATGTAGCAGATGGTGTGGTTACGCTTGAACGTCCTACCGATCAACCCCGTCACCGGTCCATGCATGGTTTGTATCGTTCCATCTTGAACAACTTAGTCATTGGTGTTTCGGAAGGGTATACCATTAACTTGGAAATGGTTGGGGTAGGTTATCGCGCCGAAGCCAAAGGTCAGTTGCTTGACTTGTCCTTAGGTTATTCACATAATATCGTTTTGGAACTCCCCAAAGAGGTAAGTGTGGAGGCAAAAACCGAAAAAGGTAAGGCTCCTTTAGTAACCCTAAAGTGTGCTGACAAGCAGCTCGTAGGGCAGGTTGCCGCAAAAATAAGAAGCTTACGCAAGCCTGAGCCTTACAAAGGAAAAGGTGTACGCTTCCAGGGAGAAGTTATTCGTAAAAAGGCCGGTAAGTCT
Source organism: uncultured Candidatus Competibacteraceae bacterium (assembly GCA_964545365.1). GTDB lineage: Bacteria > Bacteroidota > Bacteroidia > CAIKAF01 > CAIKAF01 > CAIKAF01. The sequence goes on from CAZJFM010000020.1 coordinate 29,806, forward strand.
GCCGGTAAATAATATCAGAACATTTCGACATGCCTGTTGATAAGAATTCACGTCGCAAAAAGATTCACCTTAGGGTGCGTAAGTCGGTAAATGGTACCGATCAGAAACCGAGACTTTGTGTGTTTAGGAGCAATAAGGAGATTTATGCTCAATTGATTAATGACCTAACACATCAAACCCTGGCTTCTGCCTCTACTGCAGAAAAAGACTTCAAAGGAAGTGGAAAAACTAAAGTAGAGCAGTCCGAAATGGTGGGTCAACTTATTGCCGAGCGCGCTCAAAGCGCCGGTATCACTGAAGTTAAATTTGACCGTGGTGGCTATTTGTACCATGGTCGTGTTAAAGCATTGGCCGAAGGCGCCAGAAACGCAGGTCTTAAATTCTAAGAAATCTCATGGCACAAACGAACGTTAAACGGGTTAAGTCCAGCGAAATCGAGCTGAAAGACCGATTGGTGGCCATCAACCGTGTTACCAAAGTAACCAAAGGCGGTAGGCATTTTTCATTTGCCGCTATTGTAGTAGTTGGTAACGAAGATGGGGTAGTAGGATTTGGCTTGGGTAAGGCCAACGAAGTTACTGAAGCCATTGCCAAAGGCATTGATGATGCAAAGAAAAGCCTTATTAAAGTGCCTATTTATAAGGGTACTTTACCTCACGAAGTGATGGCTAAATTTGGTTCTTCTAAAGTATTCATGAAGCCTGCGGCATCTGGTACCGGTGTTATTGCGGGAGGTGCCATGCGCGCTGTTTTAGAATCCGTTGGTGTTAAAGATGTTCTTTGCAAGTCCAAAGGCTCTTCAAATCCGCACAACGTGGTCAAAGCTACTATAGAAGGGCTTGCCAGTTTACGTGATGCCTTTACTGTAGCTCAAGAGCGCGGTGTCGAAATTAATAAAGTATTTAACGGTTAATTTACCTGTCATGGCAGAGCAAACCATTCGCATTAAACAAGTTCGGTCAGGTATTGATCGTCCCAAGCGTCAAAAAGCAACCTTAATAGCTCTTGGTCTTCGTCGAATGAATCAGGTCGTCGAGCATCAAGCGAGTCCACAAATTTTGGGTATGGTGAAGAAGGTCGCCCACCTGGTAGAAGTAGAACAAGCATAAGATTTTCCAAAATGAAACTGCATACACTTAAGCCAGCTAATGGCGCTACACATAGCGAAAAGCGTATAGGACGCGGCGAAGGCTCTTCAAGGGGAGGTACTTCAACCCGCGGACACAAAGGCGCTAAAAGCCGTTCTGGTTACAGCAAAAAGATTGGATTTGAAGGTGGTCAAATGCCTATCCAACGTCGTCTTCCCAAGTTTGGTTTTAAAAACTTTAATCGGGTAGAATACAAACCGCTTAACCTAGATACACTTCAAGCTTTGGCCGATAAAGGCATCACGGAAATCAATCCCGATGTGCTGAAGAACAATGGCTTGGTTTCCAAAAATGACCGAATTAAAATCCTTGGAAGAGGGGAACTTAAAACTTCGCTTAAGGTTTCAGTTCATGCCTTTTCTAAATCTGCTGCCGAGGCTATTGAAAAAGCCGGCGGAAGCGCTGAAAACGTTTGATTGTTGATCGTTGACTGATGAAGAAACTGATCCAAAAACTTAAGGAAATCTGGAAGATTGAAGAGCTCAGGGAGCGTATTATAACTACACTCCTTCTTGTGGCGGTTTATCGCCTTGGCTCGTATATTATTCTTCCCGGAATTGATACAGATGCCCTTTCGCGTGAATTGGAGAATCAACAGTCGGCGAATATTCTCGACCTTATCAATATGTTGACCGGAGGAGCCTTCGCTAAGGCTTCTATTTTTGCATTGGGTATCATGCCTTACATCTCAGCCAGTATTATTATACAGCTGTTGGGTGTGGCCGTTCCGTATTTCCAAAAGCTACAGAAAGATGAGAGTGGGAGAAACCGGATGAATCAAATCACACGTGGTCTTACTGTGTTGATTACCTTGGCTCAAGCCCCTGGTTATTTATCGCAATATGTTCCGGCTTCTACACACCCCAACACTACTTCCTGGTGGATTTTAGCGGTTACAATTTTGGTAGCTGGTACGGTATTTGTCATGTGGCTGGGTGAGCGGATCACTGACCGAGGTTTGGGCAATGGTACTTCCCTCATTATTATGATTGGTATCATAGCAACCCTGCCTACAGGACTTTTGACCGAATTCCGTTCTAAACTAGAGCCGGACGGCGGTGGATTGGTTCTTTTCCTTATGGAGATGTTGATTCTCCTTGGTGTAATTATTGTTTCTGTATTGCTGGTACAAGGGGTACGTAAGGTGCCTATTCATGCCGCTAAAAAGGTGGCCGGAAACCGTATGTACGGTGGAGCACGCAGTTATCTTCCCCTTAAAGTGAATTCTTCTGGCGTAATGCCCATTATTTTCGCTCAAGCACTTATGTTTTTGCCCATTGCTCTTGCCGGATTTGCTGACGATGGTAGTGCCTTTGTGCGTGCTTTCTCGGATTATACCGGCTTTTGGTATAACCTTGTCTTTGGCTTAATGGTGGTTATTTTTACTTATTTCTATACCGCCATTATTGTAAACCCACAACAAATGGCCGATGCGCTTAAGCGCGAAGGCAGCTTTATTCCCGGTGTGAAACCCGGTAAAAAGACAGCCGAATATATTGATGCGGTATTGAGCCGTATTACCCTTCCGGGATCTATTTTCCTTGCCGTTGTAGCTATCTTACCCGCTTTTGCTACTTTGGCCAATGTAAATCCCGGTTTTGCACAATTTTACGGTGGTACATCTCTCCTTATTTTGGTGGGTGTAGTACTGGATACCCTCGCTCAAATCGATTCCTATCTCAAAATGCGTCAGTACGACGGATTGATGAAAACAGGAAAAGTTAGGGGCAGGATGACTGCAGGTTATCCAACTTCTTCTATCTGATGTTTACCAAACCTATGGTTCAGGTAAAATCAAAAGAAGAAATTGAGCTTTGCAGACAGAGTTCTTTGGTAGTTGAGCAAGCACTTGCTGCTGTTGCGGGTCGAATTGGCCCGGGCATCAGCGGTCTTCAAATCGATGCACTTGCCGAACAAGTTATTCGAGATATGGGAGGTGTTCCAGCCTTTAAAGGCTTTAATGGTTTCCCTTATTCCGTTTGCTTTTCGGTAAATGACCAGGTGGTTCACGGATTTCCCTCCGAAGAGTTGCTAAATGATGGTGATATTGTTACAGTGGATATCGGAGTTTTAAAACAAGGTTTCCACGGTGATTTTGCCTATTCATTTGCTCTCGGTGAAGTAAGTGAAGACAAGCTTCAATTGTTGAAAGTAACAAAAGAAGCCACCTATTTGGGCCTAGCGCAAGCTATAGACGGCAATCGTATTGGAGATATTGGTGCAGCCATTCAGCAGTACACGGAGTCCTTTGGATATGGTGTAGTGCGTGATTTGGTGGGACATGGTCTTGGTCGTGAATTGCACGAACCACCTGAAGTACCTAACTACGGAAAACGAAACACTGGAACGGTGTTGCGTTCAGGTATGGTACTTGCTATTGAACCTATGATTAACATGGGGCAAAAGCAGGTGAGAGTGCTTAAGGACGGTTGGACCATTGTAACCAAAGACGGTAAACCCTCGGCCCACTTTGAACACAATGTGGCTGTTCAAGAAGGCGAACCGGACTTGCTAAGCAGCTACACAGCTATTGAAAACGCAATTAAAAACAATAATAATCTAACGTTTGTATAAGATACATGGCTAAACAGGCTTCCATAGAACAAGATGGCGTCATTATCGAAGCATTGTCTAATGCAATGTTTCGCGTGGAGCTTGAAAACGGACACATCATTACCTCTCATATTTCAGGAAAAATGAGAATGCACTACATTCGCATTTTACCTGGAGATAAAGTTAGGGTGCAGATGTCCCCCTATGATTTGACCAAAGGCCGTATAGTATACCGTTACAAATAAATGCATTATGAAAGTTCGTGCCTCATTAAAAAAACGCAGTGCAGACTGCAAAATCGTCCGCAGAAAAGGACGACTTTATGTGATTAACAAGAAAAATCCCAAGTTTAAACAACGTCAGGGCTAAACCTATTTTTTCAAAACTATGGCAAGGATCGCAGGTGTAGATTTGCCCCGCAACAAAAGGGGAGAAATCGGACTCACGTACATTTTCGGAATTGGTCGCCAAACGGCGCGACGCATTCTCACAGACGCTAGCATTGACTTCGATAAGAAGGTACAAGATTGGTCTGATGAGGACTTAGCCAATATCCGTAATATCGTTAATAACGAACTAAAGGTGGAGGGCGCTCTTCGTTCTGAAGTACAACTCAACATCAAGCGGCTTATGGATATCGGATGTTACCGCGGTATCCGCCACCGGGTAGGCTTACCTGTACGCGGTCAAAAAACCAAGAACAATTGCCGTACCAGAAAAGGTAAGAAAAAGACGGTACCTAACAAGAAAAAAGCAACCAAGTAATTAGCTAAGCGACGATGGCCAAACAAAAAACCCATAAGAAAAAGGTTAAAGTGGAAGCTGTTGGACAATGCCACATCAGCGCGACGTTCAACAACATCATCATTTCACTTACCAACAACCAAGGACAAGTTATCTCCTGGTCTAGTGCAGGTAAAATGGGCTTCCGTGGGTCCAAAAAGAATACTCCTTATGCCGCGCAACAAGCTGCAACCGATTGCTCTAAAGAAGCCTTCGATTTGGGCTTGCGCCGCGTAAAAGTATACGTTAAAGGTCCCGGATCCGGACGTGAATCTGCTATTCGAACCGTTCACAATGCAGGTATTGAAGTTACCGAAATTGTGGACATCACTCCTTTGCCACACAACGGTTGTCGTCCACCAAAACGTCGCCGCGTTTAATTCATTTATTCTAAAGATAGATATCCAATATTATGGCACGATACAGAGGCCCTAAAACTAAAATTGCCCGCCGCTTTAGAGAACCCATCTTTGGTCCTTCCAAAGCTCTCGAGCGCAAAAAGTACGGCCCCGGTATGCACGGCCCGTCAAAAAGACGTCGCAAGCAATCCGAGTACGCTATCCAACTTATGGAAAAGCAAAAGGCAAAATACACCTACGGTATTCTGGAAAAGCAATTCCGTAAAATGTTTGTTCGCGCTTCTACCCTCAAAGGGGTAACCGGTGAAAACTTGTTGATGCTTTGCGAATCTCGTCTGGACAATGTTGTCTTTCGTTTGGGTTTAGCCCCTACACGCGATGCCGCTCGTCAGTTGGTTTCTCATAAGCACATTACCCTCAATGGTGAGGTAGCCAACATTCCTTCCATTACTTTGCGCCCCGGCGATAAAGTAGGGGTGAGAGAGCGTTCCAAATCCCTAAGCACCATTCAGAATGCTTTGGCTTCCACCGGAGCAGCATTGGACTGGGTTTCTTTCGATCGCAACAGCATGGAAGGTACCTTCGTCAACTCTCCAAAACGTGAGCAAATTCCTGAAAATATTAAGGAACAACTCATCGTCGAACTTTACTCTAAATAATTAAGCTCAAACGTCCACCTTTTATGGCTATTTTAGATTTTCAGCGGCCAGATAAAGTCATCATGATCGAATCAGATGACACCCGAGGCAAATTTGAATTCCGCCCTCTGGAGCCCGGCTATGGTATAACCATCGGTAATGCTCTTCGCCGTATCTTACTCTCTTCCTTGGAAGGCTTCGCCATTACCTCCGTGAAGGTGGAAGGCGTCGATCATGAGTTCTCTACCATCAAAGGCGTAGTAGAAGATATGACCGAAATCATTCTAAACCTTAAAAAGGTACGCCTTAAGCGGCAGATTGATTCGGTAGATTCCGAAAAGGTCAATATCAGTTTCTCAGGGGCCGAAGCATTTACCGCCGGCGACATTACCAAATTTACCTCTGCATTTCAAATTCTGAATCCGGAGTTAGTAATCTGCCACATGGATTCTTCGGTAAAACTCAATATTGAGCTTGCCATCCATTCCGGCAGAGGATACCGTCCTGCAGACGAAAATAAGGTGCTTATCGAGGAAATTGGCCCCATCGCTATCGACTCCATTTTTACCCCAATTGTAAATGTGCAATATGCCATTGAAAATTACAGGGTAGAGCAAAAAACCGACTTCGAAAAGTTGGTGATTGATGTGCAAACCGATGGCTCCATCATGCCTAAAGAAGCACTCAAGGAGTCTGCAAAGATTCTTATCCAACATTTCGCCTTGTTTAGCGATGAGAAGATTACCTTGGATACAGAAGAAAAAGCGCAAACCGAAGAGTTCGACGAGGAGTCACTTCACATGCGTCAATTGCTCAAAACCAAATTGGTGGACTTGGACCTTTCGGTACGTGCCCTCAATTGCCTCAAAGCGGCCGATGTAGAAACCATTGGCGATTTGGTTTCGTTCAACAAGACTGACCTGCTTAAGTTCCGTAACTTTGGTAAAAAGTCTTTGGTAGAACTCGAAGACTTAGTAAAAAGCAAAGGTCTGCAATTTGGTATGAACGTTGCCAAATACAAACTGGATAAAGACTGATAACGTAAACGGCGGTAAACGCCTAATGGATTTGTCATGAGACACGGAAAGAAATTCAATCACCTAGGAAGAAAGGCTGCCCACCGCAATGCCATGCTTATGAACATGGCCAACAGCCTTATTTTGCACAAGCGCATTCACACCACCGTCGCTAAAGCTAAGGCCCTGCGCGTGTTTGTGGAGCCTATCCTTACCAAAGCTAAAAGCGACAACACCCACTCCCGTCGGATGGTATTCTCTTACCTGCGCGACAAACATGCCGTTGCTGAGTTGTTCCGTGAGGTGGGCGTTAAAATTGCGAACCGCCCGGGCGGATACACACGCATCATCAAGTTGGGTGCTCGTCAAGGAGACAATGCCGAAATGGCACTTATTGAGTTGGTAGACTTCAACGAAAACCTACTCACCGAGAAAAAAGCCAAATCGTCTACCCGTAAGCGTACCCGTCGTGCCGGTAAGGCTGCCACAGCCGGAACAGAGGAGGCCAAAGCTCAGGAAGAGGCGCCTAAAAAGGAGGCCAAAGCAGCCAAGGCCAAAGCCAAAGCCGAAGAGGCAGATACAACCAAAGAAGCGGATGCGCCAGCCAAGGACGATGCTGCCGATCAGGCGGAAGACAAGGCCTAATACAACAACAAATCATGCCTTTATGGCAAGTAAACCGCCTCATTCGAGGCGGTTTTTTTGTCCAACCTTTTCTTGCCACAGGCATGTTATTTTAGTTTTTTGGGGCCTGAATTCCCCTCCGGCCTCAAAGTGTATCACAAGTCCTCCGGCCTCAAATCCTCGCCTTGAGCCTAAGGCAAGCCGGCGCTCCGGGGTCTCCCGAAAATCGGGAGCCTCCTCGCTGCCCGCTTGCCTAAGGCCCAAGGCTGTGGGTTTTCGGCCTCCGTACCAAGGCCGGGCTATATTTGATGAAAGCCCGCTTCAATGCCGAATGGATCACAATGAAATTTCTCAGAAAGTTCCCGAACGCTGATATACCATAAGTGGATCAGGTCTACCTTACTTAGAATGAGATTTATCATGAATTGACTTTGGTCTTTGCTCTTTCAGGGAAACGTTTATAAGCGTTTAATCAACGATTCCAGATTTTAAAAACTCCGAAATTTGCCCAGGGGTGGGCCCGGAGCGCTGGAAAGATAAAAGAAACCCCAACTCATTTTTTTTATGCTAAATCTTTTAAGAACTTATATTGGAACGGCTCCATAGAATATAAGAACTATATAGTGTTGCCTCCAAGGCCTTAAGGGAGGACCCGCCGCAGCCGCTGCTTAGGTTTGGGGAGGCCGAGGAGGCGTATGGAAGAAGCCACCGCAGGCCCCCCAAACCAAGCAGGGGCAAGGCTGGCCGGAACAAGGGCCGACTAGAATCCATGATGCCACTACGGAGGAAAGACCCAAAACAAAGAAATTTCAAATTGGACCATTCGGTTTGGCTACACTTTTTTTAGCATTATAAAGACATCACCTTTATTTGGTTTTTTTTCATCTAAGTTTAGAGAAAAGCTTAAAGCTCATGCTTTTATGGCTTAATCACCATGATGTGAAAGCCTAATTTCCTTTCCTACGCTCCCATTCTTGCTTGGCCGTGGCATATTGCTTCGGTTTTTTAGAAAAAGGTATATAAGAACCAAAGGGATGAGGGCAAAAAAGCCCCAAGCGCTTGCGGCGGCGCCAAAGATTAAAATCCCAATCAAAAAGCCGATGAAAAAGGCATCAAAAAGTGGTTTGGGTCGGTTTTTTTCAACCATTTTTCGAGTTCTTGGTCCGTCTGTTGTGCCCATGGATTCGCCTCCTTTCCTGTTTTATGGTCGTTTAAGCCCATATCCACTCCTTTTACTCTGATATCGTATTAAAACAACCAAAGTCCAAAGGTGTTTCTGCCAACCGAGTTATGAAAGGGCAGGGGAGTCGGCAACCGCTAACTTCATTCCTCTGCCTCAAATTTTTTGACGCATTCCAACATCATGTCCGTGCTTATGTCAAGCCCTAACAGGCAGTTAAAAAGGGAGGCATACTCTGGATGGCTTTCTTTGAATTTTTTGTACAGTACATACGGATCTCCTGCAATAAGCTTCCCATCACGTCTTGTGGCCACCGGATAGATAGGGGAGTTTATGTCTTTGGACAAATAGCCATGGTAACCATAGTAAAAAGAAGCCGTGGAAGTTTTCTTTTTAATCATATCCATAAACGCGGGGCCATTGCCGTAAAAAACAATCTTACCAAAACTTAACACCATTACCGGCAGGTTTTTATCTCTTTCTATTCTAAACAGATTGTCGCCATAGGTGAATCCCCAAATATCGGCCGCCTTTATTTTTGTGGCTTTTCCACCGTTTTTTAGTTTCAGGGTAAAGCTATAGAGGGGAATGGTGTACTTAACATACTCGTCATAGGTTTCCCCTTTCTCGGCTTGAAAATCTTCAAAGGTGTTAAATACAGTGACTTGAGCCTGGCTAATGCAAGTAATGCAAAAAATGGCTAGGGCAAAAAGTGATTTCATAATTCGCTTGGTCTGGTACTCCTTAATTCAATTATACAGAATCAGTGGCAAACCTATCTTTTGGTTGTACTAATCCTTACAAGCATGCCTTTCGTTTACCAGTTGGGTAGATCGGTTTTGCGGAAATTTCAAGCCTTTGCATTGTTCCGCTCATTTTTCGGCTACTTTTTTAGTTGGTATAGACTGCTGCGGGCTTCAATGAGCTTAAATGATGATTTAAATGCAATAAAGTTGCAAAAAGGAATTTTCCCTAGTACATTTGCAAAAAACAACCTATGAAAACAATGCTACTTGCTGTGGCTTTCATGCCATTCACCCTATGGGCACAAGACACCCTAAGGCACTTTGATCCACAAACCTACACTCCCATCGTTAATGCCTACCCAACCGAAGGTTTTTACACCGGACACAATACCTATGGCGATGAGGAATTTGGTGAGAAATACCTCATTTCTGGCCCCGGCCAACTCCTTGGGCTCATTGCCATTCATGGCGGCACCGATGGAAATTCCACGATGAACGCTGCATACAGAGTGTACCAAGTAGCCAATACCGGTTTGCCGGGCGCTCAAATCGGCGGCAAAAGCGTTTCTTACTCCAGCATTCCTGTAGATGGCAGCAACCATTTTGTGGCTTTTGACAACCCGATTTCGGTGATGGACTCTTTTTTCGTCACCTTAGATTTAGGAGATTATACACACAACAATCCCGGCACCAAAAGAATTGCGGTTGCCCACAGCGCCGACGGTACTCGGCCCATGTCCGACTTTATGGTGTACGGACGAAATGTAATCCGTTGGCATAGCCATGGTCCTACTGCTGACTGGAAAGATTACCGCACCGAAAACTTTACTCCAACCTCCGGCTTGGCTCCTGCCGTATATTTTGCCTTGTTTCCTATCGTGCAAATGGGATCCGCCTCTACGGTTCAGTTCCATGGGCAAGCCGAAGTCGGAGCGGCCTACCCAAACCCGGTAACAGGTAACCGGGTATTTTTACCAATACACCTATCACAGAGCGGCGAAGCGAAATTGCAGCTGTTCAATTTGGAAGGAAAATTGCTGGCTCAGCAAAGCGAAACTTTGAGTGCCGGAAGCCATGAGCTACCTTTTGATCGGGCCGCCATACCTTCAGGAACCTATATTTTGCTCATCGAGGTGCCCGGTGGACAAATGGCCCAACAACTTATATTCCATTAATGGAGATGGTAGTGGTTAAACAGAAACGCATCCATCGTTTCCCATCACCTACCGATCCTATTGGTAATTAAGCCTATAGTAAATGAATAAACTGCCTGTAACTGTTTTAAGCGGCTTTCTGGGTGCCGGAAAGACTACTTTACTTAACCATGTGCTGCACAACAAGCAAGGGTTGAAAGTTGCCGTTATTGTGAACGACATGAGCGAAATAAACGTGGATGCACGTTTGGTTGAAGAGCAAAACGCACTTTCAAGAACGGAGGAGAAGTTGGTGGAAATGAGCAACGGATGCATCTGTTGCACCCTTCGTGAAGACCTAATGGTGGAAGTAGAACGTCTGGCTAAGGAAGGCCGCTTTGATTATTTACTTATCGAAAGCACAGGCATTAGCGAACCTGTGCCGGTGGCGCAAACCTTTAGCTTTGTTGATGAGGAAAGCGGCATAGATTTATCGCGCTTTAGCTTTATCGATACCATGGTTACCGTGGTGGATTGTCTGAACTTTCTTAAAGACTTTTCCACCAACGAACGCCTGATGGACCGTAATCTTACCGATATGGAAGGAGATTATCGAACCATTGTAAATTTATTGACCGACCAAATTGAGTTCGCCAATGTAATTGTGCTCAACAAAGTCGATTTGGTGGAAGAGGACACCGTGAACTTGCTAAAAGCCGCCATACATAAACTGAATCCTGAAGCCCAGATCATCACTTCAACCTTTGGTAAGGTAGATGTAACCCACCTGTTGAACACCGGCCTCTTTGACTTTGAGAAAGCCCAGCATTCGGCGGGTTGGCAAAAGGAGTTGATGGCAGAGGGACACACCCCGGAAACGGAAGAGTATGGCATTGGTTCCATGGTATTTCGCAGTCCCCGGCCTTTTCATCCTCAACGCTTATGGGACTATTTAAACTCCCGATATCCGGTGGGGATTATTCGTGCCAAAGGCTTGTTTTGGTTGGCTTCTCGACCTGCCGATGCCATAAATTTCTCTCAGGCGGGTGGTTCCTCCCGTTTGGAACGTGCGGGAGTATGGTGGTGCAGCATGCCCTTTCAGGAACGCATGAAATACGAGGCCTTCGTATACAACAGAGAGTTGATTGAACAACGCTGGAGCAAACGCTGGGGCGACCGCCTCAATGAGTTGGTTTTTATCGGTCAGGATTTGGACAAAAAGCAGCTAAAAAAGGACCTTGAGGCTTGCCTGCTTCAGGAGCGTGAGTTCGGCTTGTTCGAGAATCCGGATGTTTTTGAAGACCCTTTCCCCACCAATATTTGATGCCCCTAACGAATTAAAGTTTCGCACATCGGAAACCAGCTAAAGATCAAAAAGTACCAACATAAATACGAATTAGAAGCCATTTCCATAGGGCTTAGGCTAGATGGAATTGGATGGAAACTCCAAAGCAATCCGCTTCGAATCTCCATGAAATTTGGTATTTCTCAGCACGTTCGTAAATTAAATTTTCGGTTTTTTGGTCATTTGGTTAAAAAGGAGAAGGTTTTTTAGGTTTTGGGCCCTCGCCCATAGCAAAATTACGCTCCGTATCCGGCCCTTGCTCCAGGTCCCAAGACCCCGACCTTAGATGCTGACCTTAAGTCAGCATCTAAGCATCGGGGCTCTCTTGCTCCAACCAAGCCGCCCTAAGGCTGTGGTGGTTTCGCAAAGCTACACCTCCTCGCCCAACGGCGGCTAAGTTGCAGCATCAAGCGCTACAAGTCCTGACCTAAGGGGCAGGAGCCCTCCGCCGGGCCGGGCCCTAGGTCCTTACTCTAAGATGCCGGACGAAGCGCCATTGCGCACCGTCAGGAGGGCGATTTTCTGAAGTGCATTTATTCTAAGCTGTACTAGAAGCGGCTTGCCTAAACGTTTACAAACGTTTAATAAACGATTCCAGATTTTAAAAACTCCGAAATTTGCCCAGGGGTGGGC
>CAZJFM010000021.1:0-37235 GCA_964545365.1 uncultured Candidatus Competibacteraceae bacterium
GACCTTGGAAGCTGGCGGGAATGATGCATGATAAGGTAAAGACGCCGTAAAGACGCCGTAAAGACGCCGTAAAGACGCCGTAAAGACGCCGTAAAGACGGAATGCCTTCCGTCTCTCATGACTCGGTAAAGACGCGGTAAAGACGGAATGCCTTCCGTCTCTCCATACCGTAAAGACAAGATGCCTCCCATCTCTCCATAGCGTAAAGATGGGATGCCTCCCGGCTCTCCATACTGCAAAGACGGGAAACTTCCCCCGCTTAAAAGGATTAGTATGGCTTCCCTTGCTTTTTTTTAATTTCGCCCCTATCTGTATTAATTTAGTGAGACTTATATACCCCCAACATTGATTCGATGAAAACACCTACCCACTTCAAGTCATTTTTTCTAACCTGCCTCATTTCTTTTTTAAGCCTCACCTTGGTCGCTCAAGGAGTTAAAATCTCTAATGCGCCGGGCCAACCCGACCCCTCTGCAGGATTAGAAATTGACTTTACCAATAAGGGATTTTTGATGCCTCGATTAAGCACCACCCAACGCAATGCCATTGCAAACCCGGCTCCCGGTTTGCAGATTTACAATACCACCACAGAATGTGTAGAGGTTTTTTTCCCCACGGGTTGGACCAATCTACAATGCGGTTGTTCTCAAGCGCCTCCCGCCCCTCAATCGATTACTCCCCCAGGCACTGCTTGCATTGGAGATACGGCCATCCTATACGTAGTAAGCCCTGTTTCCGGAGCCACTTCGTATCAATGGAGCTTGCCCTCCGGAATGACCATTCACTCCGGCCAAGGCAGCGATAGCCTTTACGTAAACATCAATGGGTCGGCAAATGGCTCAATTACCGTAGCTGCTACCAATGGCTGTGGGAACTCCGCACCCTTTGCTTTGCCGGTAAATTTCCAAACCCCAACTGCTACTTTTAGTCCTCTTTCTGCTCCCATCAATTCCCCTACAACCTTTAACCCGACCAACGGAAGTTACAATACCTATGCCTGGACTTTTCAAAACGGCACCCCGGCTTCTTCCGTCCAAATGTCACCAAGTGTTACTTGGTCACAAATTGGAAATTATCAAGTAACGCTAACGGTTACCGACAACAATGGGTGCACAAATTCGGATACCCAATCTGTTGCTGTAATCAACTGCCTTTCAGGAAGCCAAACCTTTAGCTTTTCAGGTGCAGCCCAAAGCTTTACCGTGCCCAATTGTGTAAACTCCATTGTAGTAGATGTTCGAGGAGCCCAAGGCGGCAGCGGTTATGGCCCAAACACCAATTATGGAGGCCGAGTGGTTTGTACTTTGGCCGTTACTCCCGGCGAAGTGCTGCAAATTAATGTAGGCGGTCAAGGAGGGCAAAGTCAAGGCGGTTGGAATGGCGGCGGCGCCGGTGATGCGGCCGGTTATGGCGGTGGTGGTGCTTCGGATATCCGCCGCGGTGGAACCTCCCTCAACGATCGTGTAGTGGTTGCCGGTGGCGGTGGCGGCGGCGGTTTTTGGAGCGGCAATGAGGTCGTAGGAGGCAAAGGTGGAGGTCTTGTCGGTCAAGCAGGATTTAGAGCACCCAACAGCGCAGGTGGCGATGGAGGAACGCAAACAGGAAGTGGGACAGGGACCTGCAGCAGCACCAATAACCCTGTGGTTTCAGGTGGCTTTGGATTTGGCGGCACAACGGTTGGAAATAATTGCGGTTGCGAAGGATATGGTGGTGGCAGTGGTTGGTATGGTGGCGCCGCATCCGGTAACTGTCGAGGCGGTGGCGGTGGCTCTTCCTATACCGATCCTAGCATTGCTACCGGTGTGCAACATACCCAGGGTAGTCAGGTAGGCAATGGGTCGGTGACGGTTAGTTATTAATGGTGAATGATAAGGTAAAGACGCCGTAAAGACGCCGTAAAGACGCCGTAAAGACGGAATGCCTTCCGTCTCTCATGACGCGGTAAAGACAGAATGCCTTCCGTCTCTCATGACGCCGTAAAGACGCCGTAAAGACGGGATGCCTCCCGTCTCTCCATACCGTAAAGACGGAATGCCTTCCGTCTCTCATGACACCGTAAAGACGCCGTAAAGACGGCATACCTCCGGTCTCTCAACGTCCAGACCATTGTCCCTTTACCATTGAAGATGTAAACCGGTGCTTGTGAAAAACAAAGCCCGATAACAAAACAAAAAAACAAGACAAAGCCTTAATTTTAGGCATGTCCCTCACCAAGCCTCAAACTATAGAGGTTTGTTGGAATCCCTCAGAGCTGCTGATGGCCTACCAACAAGCCTTGCACATTAAAATCGAAACCGAACCGCTTCAAATCCATGGCGTTTTTGAAGCCGGAAACGGCCAACTCTACGGCAGCTATTATTACGACCGACTTAGAGACCAAAAAGCTCAAGCCCGCATTAACCTCCTCGTTCCACGCCACCTGAAAGCCGATCTGCACGACGGCATGCAGGTGCAATTGCGCGGCATGCTTCAGCGAAAAATCAACGCCAACGGATATTTTACCCTACAATTCATTGCCCGTGAGCTGTTGCAGCAAAACGCGCCCGAAAGCCAAGACCCCGACGAAATCCACCGACAAGAGCTGTGGGAAAAACGCCTTCAACAGCCCACGGCCATGATCGAAGAAGTGCTACGCAGCGCCTGGACACAAGGCAAAAACCCTACCATTTGCTGCCTCATGCCTTCCGGAAGCATTGTTGAACAAGAAATGAAAGAAGCCGCAGGAGCTGCCGTCGACCACTTCCACTGGGACCTTCGACGCACCGCCTTCCACCAAAAAAATGTGCTCTTTCAATCCTTAAGAGAAGCCGATGCCGATGCCCCAGACCTACTCGCCCTGGTGCGCGGCGGCGGCGAAGGCCTCGAAATTTTTAACGACCCCGAACTGGCCGAACAAGCCCTGGAGCTAAATAGCCCATGGATTACTGCCCTCGGCCACGCTACCGACCGACTTTTTCTCAAAAAAATCGCCCACCAAGCCTTCAATACCCCCACCGCTTTTGGCCAGTTTTTGGCCCAGTGCTTTGAACGCTACCACGAACAACACGAGCACTCCAAAGCCAAAATCCGGCAAGAGGTTATGCAGCACTTCCACGGCCAACTCCAAAGCATGGAAAAGCAACAGCAGCTGCTGCAACAACAAAACAAAGAGCAAAAAGAACTCAGCGAAAAATGGCAGCTCGAAGCACGCCGCCAAGGCGAACAAATCACTCAGCTGCTGCGCGATATGGAGCAAAGGCAACAGCAATTTCTGAAGGAAAAAGAACAGCTGTCCCAATCCATACAGCAGCAGCAAAGGCAGCATGAAAGCCAACACCAAAGGCTGCAAAACAAATTACGCTTGGCCTATATTGTCGCCATTTTGGCAGGCCTCGCTTTGACCTTTAGCTTGATTTTTTTGGCCCGCTAATCCTGCTGTCTGCATCATCCGGCTTACCATTGCGAGACCGTTGACGAATTGCTATTCTTGCGGCGATCCTGCCCTGACAGGAACGTCAGGGTCTGCGTTGCGTCCAAATCTCAAGCTTTTTGCCCTGACCTTAGCGTCAGGGGTCCTCATTTACTATTTGTAAACTCCGGCCTGTCCTGACCGCAGCGTCAGGTGCCTTTCGATTTGGCCGTGCCTTAATTCGCCCCTGACGCTTAGGTCAGGAACTGCGTCTTGAAAACACAACGCGTCAACGGTCTCCTTAGCCTTGCTTGGCTTGTTGGTGAGGACTTGCAGGGAAGGCCCGGTGCCCCCGGTGAGGTTCTTCAAAACGTCCAAAAGCATTTAGGGGGCAGGCGCCCTCAACCCTTTTATTTTCATGAATCAAGGAACCGGATCGTGGCCCGAACCGCCCCAAGGGTGGCAGCGACCAATGCGACGGATGCCCAGCCACAAGCCTTTGATGGGGCCGTGTTTTTGCAGGGCTTCTATCATGTACTGGCTGCAGGTGGGCTGAAAGCGGCAGCTGTTGGGCAGCCAGGGCGATAGAATGCCTTGATACAGGCGCACCAACAGCACCAAGGGAAAGATGAGTACTTTCCGCAGTCCTTGCTTCAGGGCGCTCAATGCAGTAAGTCCACCGAGCGTTGCATGAACCGTGTCATGGCCTCCCCTTTCAACAGACCTTTGCTGAGCAGGGCCAGGTCAAGCGCTTGCTGGGCCACTTCCTTTTGCCGACCTTCTTCCGCTTGGAGCAAAAGCCGTTTCATAAGCGGATGGTTGCCGTTTATGACTGCCGTGTGCATGCGGAAGGCTTCGTTGCGGCTGCCGGGCTGCTGCATTTCTTGCATACGACGCATAAATTCCGGCTCGGTAATCACTACCGGCGGATCGTTTTCGCTGAGGTGTTCTAGTTTTACTGTAAGTTGAGTCGCTTCGCCTTTGGCTTGCTCAAACAGCTCAGTAACCTGCTTTTGTTCCTCCTCATTGAGCTTGGCTGGGACCTCAATTCCTTTATCGATGAGCTTTTCGGGAGAGTCAGAATCTACGCGCACAAAACGCAGTTTTTCGTGCTTGCTTTCCAGGTAGCCAATGTAATGCGCCTCAATAGGCGAATGCATATGAAAAACGGTGTAGCCGCGTTCTTTAGCACGCTCAATAAAGGCGTGGTCCACCTCAGGTTGAGCCGAGTACAGCATCACCAATTGTCCGTCTTTATCGGTTTGCATGTCTTTGAGCTCCTCTTTCCAATCTTCCAAGGGCTTAAAGCTTCCCTCTGTGCTTTTGATGAGGCTAAAAGAAGCCGAGCGGTCGGCAAACTTGGTTTCGGTAACGGTTCCGTATTGCACAAACAGCTTAATGTCCTCCCATTTGGACTCAAAACCTTCGCGGTCTTCTTTGAACCAGGATTCGAGTTTATCGGCCACCTTCTTGGTAATGTGTCCGCTGATTTTGCGCACGTTTCCGTCGGCTTGCAAATAAGAGCGGCTCACGTTTAGGGGAATGTCCGGTGAATCCAACACGCCATGAAGCATGGTCAAAAACTCGGGCACCACACCCTCCACTGCATCGGTAATGAATACTTGGTTGGAATACAGACTGATTTTTTTCTTCTGCAAGTCAAAAGAGTCCGTAATTCTTGGGAAATACAAGATTCCGGTAAGGTTGAAGGGGTAATCTACGTTGAGGTGGATGTGAAAGAGGGGTTCTTCGTAGCTGCCGGGATAAAGCTCTTTGTAGAAATTGGTGTAATCTTCCTGACTTAGGTCGGCGGGAGCCTTGGTCCAAGCCGGCTCGGTGGTATTGATTTGCGCATCTTCAAAAAATACGGGTACCGGCAAAAAGCGGCCATACTTTTCCAGAATATGCTTTATGCGTTCGTTTTCGAGGAATTCTTTGTTTTCTTCGCTGATGTGCAGCACAATATCGGTCCCTCGTTCGCTGCGCTCCGCAGGTTCCAGGCTGTATTCCGGGCTTCCGTCACATACCCAACGGTGGGCTTTATCGGGCTCTTGCCAAGATTTACTGATTACCTCTACCTGTTCCGAAACCATAAAGGCCGAATAAAAGCCCAAGCCAAAGTGCCCAATAATGGTTTGCTTGTCTTCTACACCTTTGTATTTTTCTAGAAACTCTCTTGCGCCGGAAAACGCGACTTGATTCAAATACTTTTCGATTTCCTCAGCGGTCATGCCCACTCCATGGTCGGAAATGGTAAGCGTTTTGGCTTCTTTGTCTATGCTTACCGAAACTTTAGCATCGCCAATTTCGCCTTTAAATTCTCCGGCGGAGCTTAGCACTTTAATTTTTTGAATGGCATCAACAGCATTAGACACCAGTTCTCTTAGGAAAATTTCGTTGTCTGAATACAAGAACTTCTTGATGATGGGAAAGATATTGTCGGTTTGCACCTGAATTTTCCCTTGTTTTTTTTGGGTTTCTGTAGCACTCATACGCCTAAATTTTTGAAAAGTATAGCAAAGCCCGTACCATGGTAGACAAAACTGACAAAATGGCAAAGCGAAAAGGTCCAAGGATTGTATCTTCGCAGCATGGCAGAAGCGCATATCTCCTTAAAAGAGCGGTTGCACCTATACAGGAGCGCCCTAGAGGGCTTAGAAAATCGTTGGGAAGCCGAATGGAACAAGGTGTTGCACGCCTGCACGGAAGCTCAGCGTCTGGTATTTTGTGGTACCGGAAAATCAGGTTATGTTGCCAGAAAGTTGACCGCCACAGCCCACGGCTTGGGTATATCGGCTGCATTTTTGTCACCCGCAGAAGCCTTGCATGGCGATTTAGGTATGTTGCAAAAAGGCGATGTGCTGGTGGCCATTTCAAATAGTGGAAATGGCCCGGAGTGGCAGGCTTTATTAGAGTCTGCACACTTTTTAAGCTTTCCCATGCTGGCCCTTTTGGGCAGCAACCAAGGGGCACTAGCCAGGCATGCACAATGGATGTTTGACTGTAAGGTAGCGCGTGAAGCCGATTCCAGCAACCTTTCGCCCTCCACCAGCACGTTGGTTGCCCAAGTTTGTGGAGAATGCTTGCTGTATGCTTTGGCCGAGCACAGGCAATTTGACGCTAGCGCCTTTGCCAAAATTCATCCGGGGGGCCAGCTTGGGCGCAAACTACATGTAAAAGTCTCCGATGTGATGCATGTTCCGTCCAAAGTGGCGGTTGTTTTGCCGGAAGAAGGCTTTCGCGAGGTGCTTTTGGCCATGACAGAAAAGCCCTTAGGTGCCGCAGTAGTATTTCAGAACAAACAAATGCTGGGGCTTATTACCGAAGGAGACATCCGTCGTGCCTTGCTCCAGCATGACAAAATGGATGGCTTAAAAGCCAAGGATATGATGAATCAAGATCCGGTTACGGTTGCTGCTCATGCACCGCTTAGCTTGGCTTTGGAGTTGATGGAAAACCGCCCCTCCCCCATTTCGGTTTTGCCTGTAATGCAAGACCAACAATGGTTGGGCATAATACGATTGCACGATGTCTACTAAACACCCATGGTTCGCCCCGGAAAGGCCTCTTTTGATTGCAGGGCCATGCGTTGCCGAGTCTTACGACTTGCTCGACACCACAGCTGCAGCACTTAAATCTATGGGGGAATCTTTGGGCTGGCCGGTTATTTTTAAAAGCTCTTTCGATAAAGCCAACCGCACTTCAGGCGGGAGCCAACGTGGCCCCGGAATGGATAAAGCCCTTGGCTGGCTGGAAGACATACGCAGCAAATACGGCTTGGCTGTTCTCACCGATGTGCACGAAAGCCACCAAGTCCCTGAGGTAGCTCAAGTGGTGGATGTGTTGCAAATTCCCGCATTCTTGTGCCGACAAACCGATTTATTGGCTGCGGCAGGTGCCAGTGGAAAGCATGTGAACATCAAAAAAGGTCAATTTATGGCTGCCGAAGACATGCAGTTTGCCATGCAAAAAGCCGGAGATTTACCCAAAGACAGGGTTTGGTTGACCGAACGGGGTACTAGTTTTGGCTACCGCGATTTGGTGGTCGATTTTCGGAACATCCCCATTATGAGGTCTTTTGCCCCGGTTATTTTCGACGCCACCCACAGCGTGCAGCAACCCGGAGCCGCCAAAGGCAAAACCGGCGGCAACCGTTCCATGATTCCCTATCTGCTGCGGGCTGCCTTTGCCGTAGGAGTGGACGGTTTATTCCTGGAAACGCATCCCAACCCCGACAAGGCTTGGAGCGATGGCCCCAACATGATTCCCCTGAATGCATTAGAGGCCGTATTGAAAGAGGCAGCGCCCTTTTTCAGGCCTAAGGATCTTGCCTAAATTTTTTCATTTTTTTTGGCCGCCTAACGGGCTTTCCGCTTATAGTCCTCGCTGCCAAACCAGGGGTCAAGGGTTTCGGCGTGGCTCGCTAAAGCTCCGCCCGCCTCAGCCACTTGTCCCCAAGTTTAACAGCTGTGGGCTATCGCTGCAATCCCTGGCGGAAGGGATTCCTGATTTTAATTAAATCTTGAATGCAAGCAGAACAACTAATCCTTGGCAAAATCAGGACTCCTCTTCTTCTAGTCCTGCCAACAACCGCAATTCATTGTAGTCTAACTTAAACAAGCCGGGGCGAACAAACTGACCAGCCACCGTAAAACTGCCGCACAAAACCACACCACCATCCTGATCAATGGCCATGTCGGCCAAGCGCGCCGGAGCGCCTTGTCCCAAATCAAAAGTTCCGAGTTCTTGCCCTGAAGAGGACAGAACACTCAGGTGCATTTGGGCATCTGTGCCGGTGTAGCCAACCAACAAATAGCTCTTTCCGTCCAAGCGGTGCGACTCAAAACGGACCGGCGTGCCGGGCATCCAATCAAATTTAAGTCCTCCTCCTAAATTTTGCGCTGTAAAAATGCCGGAAGTAGCCACAGAAACCGGGAAATCGAAATACATTTCGTTGTTTAGGTAGCGATGCACAGCCCAGCCTTCGCCCAGAGGGAGTGCAGCGGCTACTCCTCCCTTATACTGCGTTCCTTGATATAAGGCTTGCTGATTCAATTCTTGGTCTATAAACAAAAAGGAATAGCTGTAATTGACCAGGCCATTAAAATAATAGCCCCCACCGGGCAGGGCTCCTGCAAAAAAGGGATATACTTTTTGGCGTTTGATGTGGGCCAACACCAAATCGTCTATTTCCTGAAGATTATTGAACCCTTTTATTCCTGTAACAGCGCCTGAGGCGTTCAGTTGGTAGAACATGGTTCTTCTGGATTGCCGCTCGTAGGCTACAAGAAAAGGGTTTTCATTGGCATCTGAGCCAAAGCAAAGCGGATATTGCCCCCCGCTTAAACGTCCTATTTCTACCACTTGACCAGCGGAAGGTGCGGCAAATAGAATGGGTTGTAGCGTTACCTGATCCATACACATAAAATGCGGTACGCCGCCCAAGCTCACGATACCCGAGGCAGGATGTATAACTCCTTGAGGTGCTTCCCAAGAACCGTCCAAATTTCCGGAGGCATCCATCCAAACCACATGGGGCGTCCATTCCCCTTTGGCAGACAGCATCATGTATCCGGAGGAAGTAATGGCCACCGATTCGGGCATGTACTTGGCCTGAGCTACCTCATCATTAAAGACATGAAAGAAGGAATCTCCCTCTTCGAAATCATCGGAACAGGAGCCAAAAAGCACTAGTATTAGTCCAAGAACTAGAAATCGTTTCATAAGCTTCAATTTCTTCTGCGGCGTTTTTTGGTATTGCTTCCAAAGCTGCAATTGGCCCAGTTACCTGCTGCTTGCCCGCCACCTCCAGGGGTAATTAACAAATACAAGCCAGCCTCGAGGTGCTGCATAGAAAACTCATCATAGACATCCATGGCGGAGGTGGCCCAACCTTCCGCATTGGCATACCTTCTAGAATCCAATACAGGAGCCGTAAGTTCCCAGCGAAAGTTCACCATTAGACCTACTTCTAAGATATTTCCACGCCACCTTAAGCCAAGCCCTCCCAACATACCGGCATCAAAAGATTGCAGGGCATCGTTTCCCGGACCGGACTGACTCCGAACAAAGCCTTCGTTGTTGTCCTGGGGCAATTGACTTTCAGGCAATAGCCGTTCATCCAAACTCTTTTGCCCGTCGACCAAAAGCCCGGCATAGGCGCCTGCTTGCACAAAGGGGCTAAAACGGTTAGGAAGCATATCCCAACGCAACATTATGGGAATTTGTAAATACCTAAGCTGGTGGCGAAACCGCTGATCGTGTACCAATGGGTCCGGATTTAAGGTATCTACAAATCGTTGGCTTACATCGTAGCGAAAATGGTGCTGCATATAGAGCAACATAGGAACCACCGAAATTTGGTCGTTGATGGGAATCAAGCCCATTAACCCGGCCTGAAACCCCATTTGTTCTGAATTAAACCACTCTATGTATTCCTTGCCTTCCCGGTCGGGCCCAACGGGAGTTGGCTCCAACACCGAGTGAGACTCAGTGGGCAGGACATTCGTGAGATTTATACCTCCATACACACCAACCCTTATTGGATTTTGAGCTGTTGCACTCAGAGAAAACAGTAGGCCAACACCCAGGCAAACAATTTTAAATGGCATATCAGGGCTAAAAATACGGCTTTCCCTCCTCATATCCATAGGCTTTAGATGTTTACTTCATTTAATTTACAACAAGAACAGTGCCTAAAATGAATGAAGCCCCTTAAGGCTTTGTGTGGTCAAGCATTTTGTACGGACTGCAGCAACAACACAAAGCGCCTGACCAGGATCGCCGCCTGAACATCAATCCGTCGGAGGACACTACATGGCCAAGGTATTGCATTAGTCCATTAGAACGTTTTACCTTTAAGGCTGTAGAGGGGCTTAGGCCCTAGCTATTGCCCAACAAAATTCGATACAGCCCCTTGAAATTCCTTAACCTGTTTCTTGTTTTCTTTGTTATGTGGGGACAAAGTCCGTTGACCAAAGCTCAAGAGAGCAAGGGTTTCAGGCCCTCCATTGCCTTAATCAGCCCATGGCAAATTCCTAAAACTCCCAAAGGGCCACCTCATTTTTCATTAAACTTGATTTACGGAAAGCATCCTGGAATTCAAGGCTTTGAATTAGGCTTTATTCAAACACACACGGCAGCGGTTCAAGGGATTCAATTGGGTTTTTGGAACAGCATTAAGACCGGAGGACAACAGGGCCTGCAATTTGGTTTATTGGCCAACCAAACCCGTGGATTCAATCGGGGAATTCAATTTTCCGGAGCTTGGACCAAGCATTTGGGAAGCATGGATGGCTTTCAGTTTTCCTGGATACTAAATTATGGAAAGGGCGAAAGCTTTAGAGGAGCCCAACTGAGCCATATTTGGAACCATTACGGAGGAGCCTTTTACGGCATGCAATGGGCCCTGGGAGCCAATACGGTTTATGGAAAGGGCTATGGAGTGCAAGTATCCTTAATTGGCAACTTTATCTTGGGAGAGCATCGGGGAATACAGTGGAGCACTGGAGCGAATGTGGCGGGCCGCTCTTTTGGTTGGCAAATGGGATTGATTAATTGGGGCATGCTGGGTGCAGAAACTCAAATTGGCCTCATCAACTATTCGGGAACGGCAAGCAACACCACACTTGGGCTCATAAACATAGTAAAAGGAGGCTATAATCATGTAGAATTGGAGTCCGGAGAGCTTTTTCCTGCGGCCTTGCTATGGAAAAGTGGCGGACGGAAAGGCTATTCGGTGGTGCAGGTAGGAAGCAATCCATTCCAAGCAGACCCCTATTGGGGAGTTGGATGGGGCTTTGGCTGGCATTCGGAACACAGCAAGCGGTTCTACACCGATGTGGAACAAGTGATAAGTTGGCTTAACATCAACGAAGCTTGGTCTTCTGGTCGGGGAAATCAAACCTTAGTGCATCAACTAAAATTAAAAGCCGGATTAAGCTTTGGAAAACGGTTTGCTTTGTTTTTGGGGCCTTCCTTTAATTTTTTGGTTTCGGACCGGTACAATCTTGGCTCAGGAGATGGAAAAGGCACGGTTTTGGCCCCTACGTTTAGAACGGCTTACGGCAGCATAAATGGTTGGGTATGGGCATGGTGGCCGGGAATTACCGGTGGCATCCGATTCTTTTAAGCAAACCAAAGCAGGGCAAAAGGTCTCTATTTCGGAGCTTAAGCGCCCCTGACTGAGCGGATACCCTGCAGGCCAAAGGGCACACAGGGCTTGGCAGGCGGAGGCCCCGAGCATACGGGGCCCACGTACTGCTTAGCCCTGTGTGTTCTTTGGCCGAAGCGTAGGAGGGAAGGCAGGAAAAGGCGCCCTAAAACAAAAAACCCGACCAATGGCCGGGCTGATGATGCCATAGCACAAGATTTTTGTCACATCTTAGTACCCAAGATTTGACAAGACTTAATCACCATCATGGTAGTGTCGGCGATGGAAGAGTCAATGATTTGGTAATCCAAAATCAGGTCGCGGTTGCGAAGTACTCCTTTGCCGGTATACCAAATGGTCGTGAGCGTGTCCATTTGTTGGGGTAAAATTTCAAATTCGTTGCGCTGCACCTCTGCAGTAAGCATTTTTCTACCCAAGTCAAGAGGGTCCTCGTTACCTAAATAGTGATCGATAACAAAACTGTATTCAAATTTCTCTCCCGCGCTAAAGTTAACGTAGGAGGCAAAAGCGGTGTTAGAGTCGCAACGCTCTGTGTTTATAAAGGTCCCAAAAAACTTACGGGTGGTTTCAATAGGAGCGCAAGAACCGTCGTCCTTATCGGCCTCTGCATCGTAATTATCGGAACGGAAATCGGTGCACCCTTCCCGGCTGCAGCTCTGCAATGAAATGCTGGCTGCAAACAAAAACAACAAACCAATAGGAGTTAAGCGCTTCAATTGCATATGATTTGGGTTAAGCATAGATGCAAATTTAATGGATTTTTTGAAGGGAGACCAAACAGGCATCAAAAAAGACTGACTTTCAATGGTTCCGGCTCTATAGAGGGCAATTGACCGAGGCACTGGCACCTGGCTATTGGCTTTCTGTGTTTACAGGCAGCGGTATTAAGCTTTTGCCAAGCCATTCTTTTGCACAGTTTTCAGAAGGGCTTTGCGTACTTTAGCCCCAAAATTAGTCCATGAAATTTGAACGCGGTGGCTTAAGCAAGGAGGAGTTGTTGGATTTGTACAAAGCCCTTGTCCGTCCTCGAATGATTGAAGAAAAGATGCTGGTGTTGCTGCGCCAAGGCCGAATTTCCAAGTGGTTTTCGGGCATTGGCCAAGAGGCAATTTCCGTAGGCGCTGCCATGGCCTTGGACCATGAGGCGTATATGTTGCCCATGCACCGCAATTTGGGCATGTTCACTTCTCGTGGGGTGCCCTTTGACCGGCTGTTTAGCCAGTGGCAAGGCAAATTAAACGGCTTTAGCAAAGGGCGCGAGCGATCGTTTCATTTTGGTACTCAGGACTACGGTCTGGTAGGCATGATTTCTCATTTGGGTCCTCAACTGGCCATTGCCGATGGCATTGCTTTGGCCCATAAGCTCAAGAAAGAAAAGCAAGTCTGCTTTGTGATTACCGGCGATGGAGGCACATCTGAAGGAGATTTTCATGAAGCATTGAATGTTGCCTCCGTTTGGGATTTGCCTGTAATTTTTTGCATAGAATCCAACGGATACGGACTTTCTACCCCCAGCAATGAACAATACCGTTGCGCACAATTGGCCGACAGAGCGCTTGGCTATGGAATGGAATCTAGAGTTATCGACGGCAACAACCTGCTTGAAGTATACCATACCATTTCTGAATTGGCCGCTTCACTAAAAGAAAGGCCAAGGCCTGTTTTGCTTGAATGCATCACCTTTCGGATGCGCGGTCACGAAGAAGCTTCCGGCACCAAATATGTCCCGCAGGAGCTTTTTGAGGAATGGAAAAAGAAAGATCCGGTCGATAACTATCGAAACTGGCTATTGCAAGAGAAGCTGGCAGATGATATTGCATTAGAGGCCATTCATCAGGACATAAAGCAAGAAATCAATGCCGGGGTTAAAAAGGTTTTTGATGAACCCGAAGTAAAGGCCAATACCCAAAACGAACTTTCGGAAGTATTTGCTCCCTTTCAATTTCGCCCTGCACCTCCTAAATCCGGCCGCAGCAAAGAGCTTCGATTTGTAGATGCCGTTAAAGAGGGTCTGGAAGAAGCCTTAAAGGCACACCCCGACTTGGTCTTTATGGGTCAAGACATTGCCACCTATGGAGGTGTTTTTAAGGCTACCGAGGGCTTTTTGGAAAAGTTTGGAGAAGCGCGCATTCGGAATACCCCACTCTGCGAATCGGCCATTTTTGGAACGGCCTTGGGACTTTCCATCCAAGGCATGAAATCTATGGTAGAGATGCAGTTTGCCGATTTTGTAACCTCGGGCTTTAATCAAGTAGTAAATAATTTAGCTAAAATTCATTACCGCTGGGGTCAGAACGCCGACGTGGTGGTGCGCATGCCTACGGGTGCCGGAGTAGGAGCCGGACCTTTCCATAGCCAATCCAACGAAAGCTGGTTTTGCCATACGCCCGGGTTAAAGGTCTTTTATCCGGCCTTTCCGGAAGATGCCAAAGGGCTCCTTCTCACTGCCTTTGAGGATCCGAATCCCGTACTGTTTTTTGAACACAAAGCCTTGTATCGTTCGGTTTCTTCTGAAGTACCGGAGGGCTATTACACCATAGAACCCGGCAAGGCTATTTCGCGAAGCAATGGAGACCAACTGGCCATAATTACCTACGGCATGGGGGTACATTGGGCCCTCGAGGCCGCCCAGGAGTTTCCGGAAAACAGCTTGGAAATTATTGACCTAAGAACCTTAATTCCTCTAGACGAAGCATCCATACTGGAAGCCGTAAAAAAATGCAATCGGGCATTGGTTCTTTACGAAGACACATTAACGGGAGGCTTTGGGGCAGAAATAGCGGCGCTCATTTCCGACAAGGCTTTTGCTTGGCTCGATGCTCCGGTTAAGCGTTTGGCTTCGTTGGACACACCCGTTCCTTTTGCCGGAGAATTGGAGCAAAATTTCCTGCCGAAAAAACGGCTAAAACAAAGCATTCAAGATTTGCTGAACTACTAATTGCCGATTAGATTTCTAAGGCGGCTCAAACTCTCTTTCACTTTTGGATGGGCTAAGGCCTCTTCCATGGTATGCTTTTCGTTTTCTGTCAAGTGCAAACTCATGGATATTTGGCCGGGAAGTACATCGGCCAACCTAAAGTCGACTACATCCAAGCGCCCTTTATACCAGGCTTTAGCCTTCATAATCATTTGCTCTTGCTCTTGCAAATGTACCGAGGTAACATTATTGACTACTCCGCCAACCGGAGAAAAAATATGATCCAACAATCCAGGATTAAAGTTGGCATCGTAGGCATTGCTTCTGCTGTCGTGAATACGCACTAGTATTACACCGCTTGTATTTTTTGCAAACCATTGCCTCAAATGAAACAGATAAGCCAAACCGGTTTGTCCTCCGTAATTGTCGCGTAAGCCTGCGTCGCTTATTTCCATGCGGGGTCGGGAAGGCAAACTCACCGAAGGTAGAATATAAGGAAAACTTGCGTTCATGCGCAAAGCGGACATAAAAAACAAGCGGTCGGCTTCTTGCTCACGAAATAAGCGTCTAAACTCCACATTATCCAGTGCAGGCCGGTAGGGATCTGCACCTTCGCGCATGGGTAGTGAAAAGAACGACAGGGGTTGTGTTCCAATGATCAATCTTCGGCCATCGTTTAATATGGTAGGCGAAAAAATGAGCTGAGGAATAACTCCGGAGGCTTCCAATGCCGCGTAATCTATCAGCCGCTTATCCATATACCCTTGCAAATTTTCGCTTAAGCTTTGCTCAAAGGCATAGCCTCTATCTTTTGGATACTTGTGGCCATCGGATTCAAAATACTGCAAGCGCAGCAATAAGTCGTTTAGTGCAATCGTGGTAGCTACAGGGTTAAGTAAGTCACTGCCCAGCCATTCCAGGTATTTGGGGTTGCTCAGACTATCCTCCAAGCCTTGCCCATACCTTAGGTACAATTCGCGGTAAAATGAAGAACCAATCATGCCCCCGGAAGAGCCTGTAAGTAATACGGTGTGGTCAAAGAACTTTCCACGGGTTAGGCTATCTGCAGCTTGCAGGCATAAAAAGCTCCAATAAGCGGCTTTCATTCCTCCCCCACTGCACTGTACAAATATCGCCTTGGGCTTTCGCCAAACTCGGTATGTTTTTCGAATCTTTCCACGCCAATTATCCAATATTCCTCGTTGATTGGCCAGGTCTTTATCGAAGGGCTTCTCACGCATCAATTCAGCATGTATGGAGTCGGGGTGGTAACGCACCGGTTCTGAATAATTCAATCCATAGGCCAAAGAGTCCATGGTGAGCGCATTGTTTTTACTAAGGAAGTGCAAGCCCACAAAGACCAAAATAAAAAACAGCGTTGACCAGCGTTTCAATAAAAAATGTACAGAACTGGTCAACATGAGCAACATAGTAAACAAAAGCAAAAAGGAGGCCCCTGCCGGTATTTGAAACACGGGTATTTCCCTAAACCAACCCAAGACCAAAAGAGATGCAAAAACTATAACTTCAAAAGCTGCGCCGTTTATATGGTTTTGCCGGAATACCTGCCAAAGCATTTCCTGTTGATAATGATCGGCAGGTCTGGCTAAAGCCATTTTAAATGGGCTTCTTAAATAACTATCGACACGCCATGTTCCAACAGCAACAGGTTTTGCATCACGTAAGGCCGGGTCGAGCTGAATTTTTACAGGCCGTATGGAATGCCGGGTTTTTCGACTTTCGGCATCGACCCCAAACAAGCGCGCCAAATCCTTGTTAAAGGTGAAAAAATAACCTAAGGTTATGCCTATAAATAGCGATGTGCCGGCTAAAAATGCCATAAGCCACCATACAATATCTATCCAATCCTGCCCCTCATTCTCCCTCAAAAAATGGGAAGTCCTGAGCAGATAATATAAGGTAAAAGCTAGAGGAATTAGGGCATTGTTGATGCAATACTTTAGAAAAGGACGCCCCAGCGTGGCCAAAAACGGAAATCGACGCGCATGAATAATATAACTCGATATCTGAAAAGACATGATAAAGCCCCCGAAGGAGAATCCCAAAATGCCGTAAGACCAACCGCTAACCTCGTTTAAGTATTCCGGAAATAAAAACAGGTAAAACAGGCCATAGGAGTGTCCTAAATTGCCGGAAACGATGCCCAACAAAACCAACCAAAAAAAAATCAATAGGGCGTTTTGCCGAAAATGAATCAGCAACAATTGAAGCGGAAAAAAACGCCAAATCCATTTCATTCAACCCAGAGCTAGTAGCTTCGGGCAAATTACAAAAGGCTGCAACAGCCTCAAAGCTTTTTGCCTACCCTTTCTAAAAGTTCTTTTGCTTTTGTTTCCATTGTTGCTTCCAATGCTTTGCTGGCCTCTAGCACAGCTTGAGCTTCTGCATGAGACTCCATGCCCTTGCCGTTGATTTTTACGTTTAAATAGGCCCCCTGAAGCCCCGCCCGTAGCATCCACACACCTACGGCCGCATCGGACAAACTGGAAGCCATCCCCTCCTCAATCATAGCTTCGGCCACTTCTAAGCCTTCCAAACAACCTTGCATTACTTCCATGGGAATCTGCATGGCCTGAACCGTAGCTGCCTCTATGGCTTGCTTCCTAACCTCAATCTCAGCCTCGCTTTGCTTTGGCAAGGCAAAGGCTTCCATAATGGCTTCAAATGCTCGGGTATCTTCGTCCACCAAGCCAAGCAGCTTTTCACTTAACCGCTGGCCACGCTCGGCCCATCCACTAAAAAAATCAATTCTATTGTCCCATCCTCGCTTGTGCGCGCTCAGGTTAGCTACCATGGTACCCAAAGAAGCTCCCAAAGCTCCGGCCAATGCAGCAACGGAACCCCCACCCGGTGCCGGAGACTCCGACGCCGTCTCAAAAGCAAAAGACTCTACCGTCTTACTTATCAGTCGCTTTTGATTGGGGTCTTCAAGTAAATATTCAATGACCTTCTTGTCCGGATCAAAGGGTTTTAATTCATCCAGTCCCAAGCTTTTTACAGCAATCCGAATGATTTCACGTTCCGGCAGGCCCGTAGAGCGCCCTTGCTTTTTCAAATAATGTACGCCGGCATCAAGCAGAGCTTGCTTTGGAATCAAGCCCACCAATTCGGAACCTGTAACCCGGAGGCCCCGCCGGTCGGCAGAAACACACACCGCATCAAAGGCTTCGTGTACTTTGGCAACGCTGATGTCGGTTAGGTTCATCGAAATTTGAGCCAAGCCATACTCTTCAATATACCAACCAATGGCTTTAACGCTTTTGAGCATTCCGGGCTCCCAAACTTGGTTTCCCTCTGCATCCAAAACAGGTTTTCCTGTTATGGGATTCCCTTCCCGTTTTACCCGTCCTTTTTCACGAACATCAAAAGCCACGGAATTGGCACGGCGAACAGAAGTCGTATTCAGATTTACATTGTAAGCTACCAAAAAGTTTCGCGCTCCAATAGCGGTAGCCCCGGCACCGGCATGAAATGCAGCCGGCCCATAATCAGGGACCCAATTGGGCTGCTTAAGCTTCTTTTCCAAACCTTCGTACTCCCCTGCTCTAACGGTAGCCAAATTTTTTCGCTCCGGTTTTTTTGCCGCATGTTCGTAACAATACACCGGAAGGCCAAGCTCTTCTCCAACACGCTTTGCCAAGCGATGGGCCCAAGCCACGGTCTCCTCCATGCTTATTCCTCGAATCGGAATCAATGGACAAACATCGGTAGCCCCCATTCTTGGATGCGCACCACTGTGCTTGCGCATGTCTATAAGTGCCATGGCCTTTTTAATAGCTCTAAAGGCAGCCTCTACCACCGGTTCAGGAGCTCCTACAAAGGTGAATACGGTGCGGTTGGTGGCCTCTCCCGGATCCACGTCCAATAGACGCACACCTTCCACTCGCCTGATTTCCTCCGCTAAGGCATCCAATACGGCCTGATTCCTACCTTCCGAAAAATTGGGTACACATTCTATAAGCTGCTGCATGGTGTGTTGCTTTCGGCAAAAATAAGGTTTTGGCCGCCTGCCTGCATGCTTTATTCTTATTTCTTTTCTGGATTCTTTTTGGGCATGCAGGCACCGGGCGCTCCCCACTAGCTTTGGCTGCAAGCACTGGCCCTGCCATAGAGCTGCGGGAGTTTGCTGCGCGCCACTTCCTCGCTCCGGCAGGGCCGCACCTGCAACCAAAGGCTAGTCGGCTCACTCCCTGGCAGAGTATTTTTTTGTATTTTCACGAGGACAATAAATACTCTTTACCTATGCGTCGTTCTTCTTTGGCACTGCCAATCATAGCTTTATGTTTTTCCCTAGCGCATACAGGCCTTAAGGCTCAATCCAACCCTTCTTTGCCCAAAGGCTTTGCCCCCGGCGAAAAAGAGGCCATGCCTGCTTATATCCAACAGCAAATAGCCAATAGGAATGGGATAACTTCTCCTCCGGGAGGTACCTTAAGAACAATGGCTGAATGGGAAGAAATCCAGGCGCTTGTCATTACTTGGACTTCCTTTCCGGCCATCCATCGCGAAATCGTACGCTATGCCCAAGAAGAAACCAATGTTATTATTCATTGCTCCGATTCGAACGCAGTAAAAAGCAATTTGCAAGCCTTTAATGTACCCCTAAGCTCAAACCTTAAATTTTTGGAGGTGCCCTTCAATTCCATTTGGATCCGGGATTATGCCGCCAATTCCGTATACCGCGACAAAGTGGGCGATCTCATTTTGGTGGATTGGATTTACAATCGCCCAAGACCCAACGACGACGCCATCCCAGAACACTACAGCCAGTTTTTAGGGATTCCGCTCTACCAAACCTATGCAGCACCCAACCAGTTGGTGCATACCGGCGGCAATTTCATGAGCGATGGCAGCGGAAATTTTTTCTCCTCTGAATTGGTGCTCGACGAAAATGAACCGGGCAACCCCTATTACAGTCCCGGAAAATCAGAAGCCGAAGTAGATCAAACCATAGATGCCTTTATGGGTATGGCCAATTACTGCAAAATGACCAACCTGCCTTTCGATGGCATCCATCACATCGATATGCACATGAAATTGCTCGACGAGCAAACCTTAATTGTGGGCCAATACCCTCAAGGCATTGCCGACGGGCCTCAAATTGAAGCCAACCTTCAATACCTGCTCAGCAATTACCAAACCAAATGGGGCACCCCATTTAAAGTGGTTCGTATTCCTATGCCCCCAAGTACCTCCGGCTTATACCCCGACAATGGAGGCTATTACAGAACCTATACTAATGCCGTTTTTATAAACAAAACGCTTTTAGTGCCCACCTATAGAGAAGAATACGACACCACTGCATTACGTATTTTGAGAGAAAACCTCCCAGGATATAGAGTTATTGGCATCGATTGCGACGATAATAGCCAAAACAGCAACCTCGACCAGCAAATCATTCGACAAGGGGGAGCCATACATTGCATTACCCATTCGGTGGGAGTAAACGACCCGCTCTACATTTCTCATTTGCCTTTGGAAGATAGCTGGACCAATGGTCCTTTTTTGGTGGAAGCAGAAATTTTGCATCGCTCAGGAATCGCTAATGCTACTGTATTTTGGACTACCGACACAACACAGGCGTTCCAGGTGCTTCCTATGCAATTGCAATCCGGCTCTACCGACATTTGGGAAGCAAGTATTCCCACGCTTCCCGGAGGCAGCCAAGTGTTTTACTACATCGCCGCCAATGCAAATTCCGGAAAAAGTCAAGTAAGGCCAATTACTGCCCCTCAAGGGCAATGGAGTTTCAGGGTTTTTGGAAGTATGCAACAAGAAAAAATCCAAACCAACCTTTTTGCCAAACCGGCCTATCCTAATCCTTCTTCAGGTCTAACCGTTCTTCCAATTCAAGTCAGCTCTGCTGAACCTGTTGATGTCGTAATTCAAGACATGATGGGTAGAATCCTGTATACCATTGCCCCCAAAACCTATGCGCCGGGTGATACACAGCTTTTTTTCAATACAGAGAATTGGTCCCCCGGAATGTACCAGATTACTGCAACACAGGGAAAAAGTAAAACCGTGCAAAAACTGTTGGTTTACTAAGCCGCCCTTAAACGGTGCCAAAAATAGAGACTGGCCATCAACAACATCAAGGCGCCCAATTGATGAAATAGGGCGACGGCAACCTGCACCTCGGTCCAAAGCGTAAGTACCCCGAGCACAAACTGTAAGGCCACAAAACCAAGCATGTAGCGTAAACCCTCGGTTTGCCTTCTACTAAACGTTAGTTTTCTCGAGCTTAATGCCAAGTAAAGCAAATAGCCCACTACCAATACCGCAAACCACCGGTGGCTAAATTGAATCCAAGCGGGGTCATTCCATAGTGTGCTGAGCTCAAACCCCGAAGTCATGGGCATCCAGGAATTCGAAGTCCACTGTGGCCAGTGGGCCGAAGCATGTCCGGCATCTTTACCTGCCGTAAAGGCCCCATATACAATTTGAAAACTCAACAGGACCAAAAACACAAGAACTTTTGACCTAAAGCCGGGATGAGCATTCACCGGAGGGATTTTGGTATCGTAGCGTATATCCATCCACAGCCACCAGGTAAGCGAAATGGTTAAAAAGGCTGTACACAAATGGGCCGCCAAACGGTAATGACTAACCCTGGGCTCGTCTACCAAGCCACTAGCCACCATATACCAACCTAAAAATGCCTGCAACGCACCCAAACCCAAAATTACCAACAAACGAGAAACGCCTTTCTTGCGTAAATACTTCTTTTTCAAAAAATAAAGGAAGGGAATAATAAACACCAAACCTATCAAACGCCCCCATTGCCTATGAATCCACTCCCACCAAAAAATATATTGAAACTCGGAAAGACGCATTCCTGAGTTTTTATGTTTGTATTCTGGGGTAGCCTTATATTTATCAAATACTTCTACCCAGTCTTCGGCCTGCATGGGAGGTATGGCCCCCATAATGGGATCCCAGGTGGTGATACTCAAACCGGACTCCGTTAAACGCGTGAGTCCCCCAATAGCCACCATAACAAACACCATCACCATGCCTATTAGCAACCAAGTGCTTACAGCTCGTCTACCTTCTGATGTAGTATACGTCATGAAATCAAAGGTACAACCTTCGGACTTTTTCATGTATTTGTTTGCCAACTAATAAAAATCCAAAGCGTTTTGTTTAGTAAAATAAAAGCCTCTTTGCCTACTTTAACAAACATCCACTCAAAGCCTATTGACTGTGAAACTTAGCTGCGGGAATAGCAAGGCGTCTAAGGTCTCATGTGGTGGCAACCATTGGCCTTTGGTGCATTGTTTGTTACCTTGCCCTAACGATTGCAGTAATCAAATGGCATTTTCCATGAAGGAATACCCCTTGTTTTTAGCAGGTCAGTGGATTCAATCCAACCAAACCCTTTCGGTGAATGCCCCTTGGGACGGAACAGAATTAGCAAGGGTTCATTTGGCCGACGAATCCTTAATTGAACAAGCCATCCAAAAGGGTCTGGAAGCTCAAAAGTCGCTCTTGCATTGGCCTGCCTACAAGCGTGCCGATTTTTTGCGTGAGCTAGCCCTAAAACTTAAAAGCCAAGCCGAAAGATTTGCCCTAAGCCTGGCCAGAGAAGCCGCAAAACCTTATCAAGATGCGCTTGGCGAAGTGTTGCGTGCCTCCGAAACCTTTTTAATTGCCTCCGAAGAGGCTCGGCGCTTCTCAGGTGAATACATGCGCCTGGATTGGACTGCCGCAGGTGAAGGTTTATCCGGTAGAACCCGTTGGGTCCCCTCCGGCCTGGTCGCAGGTATTTCCCCTTTCAATTTCCCTTTAAATCTTGCGGTGCACAAACTGGCTCCGGCAATTGCTTGTGGCGCACCTATCGTGCTTAAACCTGCATCCTCAACTCCTTTAGCTACCCTTATGCTGGCCGAATTGTTTCAAGAAGTAGGTGGTTTACCTCAAGGAGCTGTTTCTATACTGCCCGCCAGCCGGGAAGCCGGAAATCTTTTGGTTACGCATCCCCAAATTGCTACCCTTAGCTTCACTGGCTCAGACAAGGTAGGCTGGAAGCTTAAACAGGCAGCCGGCAAAAAGAAATCCATAATGGAACTTGGTGGAAATGCAGCGCTTGTAATTAGCGAACACGCTCCTCCCATTCATGACTTTATTGGCCAACTCACCAAAGGCTGCTTTGCTTATGCAGGCCAAATATGCATCCATACGCAACGCATTTTTGTGCACCATAGCCGCTTTGATGAAACCGCAGAAGCATTAGTACGGGAAGCCAAAAACCTAAACGTTGGGCCACCGGAGTCCCCAAATACCAATTTCTCCTGCATGATCGATGCATCCAATGCCAAGCGGGTGTCCGATTGGATTCAAGAAGCCATAAATCAGGGAGCCAAAGCCTTGCTGCATGGAAAACAAAAGGGCACCCTACATGAACCTACCATTCTCACCCAAACCAAAGCTCAAATGAGTGTAAGGTCTGAAGAGCTGTTTGGACCAGCAGTGTGCATTGAGCCCTACCACGATTTTAAAGAAGCGCTACAGCTTGTAAATGAAGGACGCTATGGACTGCAAGCAGGACTATTCACCTCATGCAACAGCGAAATTCAAGAAGCATTTCAAAACTTAGATGTGGGCGGCCTACTCATCAATAGAACCCCGACCCTGCGCCTAGACCACATGCCCTACGGCGGCGTTAAGGACTCCGGTTTGGGAAGAGAAGGAGTACGCTACGCCATGAAAGACTATTGCGAACCTAGGCTGTTGGTGCATCCGGGTTGGTAGCTCCTTTGGCATCCCCTATCTTCGTAGCACATTATTTTTTATTCCTTTTGCCATGTGGTTTAACACTCATTCCTTAGCCGAAAGGCTGATGCAATACGTACAAATCGACACCCAAGCCGACCCAAGCTCCGAAACCTGCCCCTCTTCCGAAAAACAAAAAGATTTAGGAAGGCTTTTGGTAGAACAACTCCTAGCGCTTGGTATCGAAGATGCCGAAATGGACTGCTTTGGCTATGTTTATGCCACTATTCCATCCAACGTGAACCATAAGGTTCCAACCATTTGTTTCTGCGCCCATGTAGATACCGCTCCGGATTGCTCAGGAACTCATGTAAAACCAATACTCCACAAACAGTGGAACGGAAAAGCCATTGAACTACCGGACGCACCGGGCAACCCCCTTGACCCTGAAATACACCCCTACTTAAAACAAAAAATAGGAGAAGACATTATTACTGCTTCCGGAAATACCCTTTTAGGTGCCGACGATAAAGCCGGAGTTGCCATAATTATGGAACTCGCAGCTCAACTTATGGCCAACCCTAAGCTACCTCACGGTCCCATTCGAATCTTATTTACCGTGGACGAAGAAATCGGCCGTGGGGTAGACAAAGTGGATATGAAAAAATTAGGCGCCGATTTTGGATACACCCTCGATGGAGGCCCGAGAGGCTCTTTGGAAGGCGAAAACTTTTGTGCCGATGCCGCAGAACTTACTTTTTTTGGCAAGGCCGCACACCCGGGATACGCTAAAGGTAAAATGATAAACGCCATTAAACTTGCCGGTGAGTTTCTATCCCTTCTCCCTCAAGACCGCTTATCACCCGAAACCACCAGCAAACGAGAAGGCTTTATTCACCCCGCAGGCTTGGAAGGCCGCATGGAGGAAGCTACCATTCGCTTTATTTTGAGAGACTTTGAGGTCCATAAACTCGAGGAAATGGCAGAAATTATTCGCCAAACCGCCGAAAATGTCTGCCAAAAGTACCCCGAAAGCCGGTACACCTACCTGCAAAAAGAACAGTACCGCAACATGCGAGAAACCCTTGAAAAAGATCCTCAAATCATGCAGTTGGCTAGAGATGCATACCGAAAAGCAGGTCTTGAACCGGTAGAGGAACCCATTCGCGGAGGTACCGATGGCAGCAGGCTGAGCTTTATGGGCCTTCCCTGCCCCAATATCTTCACCGGAGAAATGGCCATCCATAGCATCCACGAATATTGCTCGGTGCAGGATATGGAAAAGGCCCTCGAAGTGCTGGGCCATTTGGTTGGCCTTGCTTCTGAAACTGCCGCTAAGGATTAACGCGCAGGCAGATTTAAGACAGCATTTTTAACATCCGTGGCATGTTTTTTTGCTGCACCTTTGCGGCGTGTTTGATCTTTCGAAAAAAGGTTGGCAATTTTTTGTCCTTGCCCTTTTAGGAATCACATGGGGTTCCTCTTTTGTGCTCATGAAAAAAGGCTTAGAAGCCTTTAACCCGCTGGAACTGGCTCGGCTGCGTTTAGCCTTTGCCGGATTCACTTTGTTGCCTTTTATTTTGCCCAAACTCCATAAAGTACCCAAAACGGCCTGGATTTGGCTTTCGCTCACAGGATTGGTAGGCAGTGGCATACCTGCTTTACTCTTTGCCGCCGGAATTACGCGAATCGACTCCTCCCTTGCAGGCATCATCAATTCTACGGCGCCTATTTTCACCCTATTGGCGGGGCTGCTTTTCTTTGGGCTTAAGGTTTCTAAGTTTGGAGCCATTGGCATTGGCATTGGACTTGTAGGCACCGTATTTCTTATTCTTTCCCAAAAGGGCTTATCCGTAAATGGAAACCAATGGGTGTTTGCCGCCCTGCCGCTGCTGGGAGCCATTTGCTATGGCTTTTCTACCAACATCATTAAATCTAAACTCCAAGGCCTATCCGCCGTATCCGTAACGGGAATCGCACTCTTTTTGGTGGGGCTCCCTTCCGCTTTTTGGCTTCTTATCGACGGAACGCTCAGCCCTTGCTTGCACAGCCCCTTACATCAAAAAGCACTAATTTACGTGGCCCTGTTGGGAACGGTGGGAACAGCCTTAGCCGTGCTGGTTTTTAACTTTCTTATTCGGCATACCACGGTACTCTTCGCAGCCTCCGTAACTTACCTCATCCCTGCTTTCGCCATTCTTTGGGGCGTGTGGATGGGCGAATCCTTAATTTGGCAAACCTTAGTCGGTATGGCCATTATCCTTTCAGGGGTCTATCTGGTCAACCGTCGTTAAGCAAATACTACCTTTGTACTATGAACATTGCTTTGGTGCAAACCAATACGGTATTGGGAGACATTAAGGGCAACACCCAAACCTGTCTTAAAGCATTCCAAAAAGCCAAGGATGCAGGCGTCGATTTGGTTGTATTTCCCGAACTCATGCTCACCGGCTATCCTCCACAAGATTTATTGCTTTGGGATACTATTTTCCAAGAGGTGCATTCAGCGCTTGAGGAATTGGCTGCGCAAACCTCCAACCAAATAGCTATGGTGGTTGGCGCCCCTGTTAAAAATCAGGGACAAGGAAAACCTTGTTTCAACGCCGCCTTTTTGCTCGGAAACGGAAAAATACTGGACGCTGTACATAAAAGCTTACTCCCAACCTACGATGTCTTTGACGAAGACAGGTATTTTGAGCCCTCCCAAAAAACGCCTCAATTGTTTCAATGGAAAGGCGAAAGATTCGCTTTGGCCATTTGCGAAGACAGCTGGCACATGCCCCCAAACCCTAGTCTGTACCACCGCGATGTACTCCTTGAAGCAGGAGCCGACCAAGCCGATTTCATCCTCAACATTACCGCATCGCCCTTTCATTCCAAACAAAAATCACTGCGCCATCAAATGGCATGCTTTCAGGCCAAACGCTTTAAGACCCCATTTATTTACCTAAACCACGTAGGTGCTCATACCGAACTAATTTTTGACGGAAGCTCCTTTGTCTTAGATGCCTCTGGAAACCCATGCCTCCAATTGGCCTCTTTCCAACAAGATTTCCTAACCTTTAATACTGCCGAGCTACCCGAACCCTGCAATGCTCCGTCACCTCATGTCCTCGAAGACATGTATCAGGCGCTTTGCCTGGGAATTCGCGATTATTTTGAAAAAAACGGATTCTCCAAGGCCATTCTTGGATTAAGTGGCGGTGTAGATTCTGCCCTAACTGCCGTTTTGGCTGCAGATGCCTTAGGTTCGGAAAACGTTCGGGCTTACCTTCTTCCTTCTCCCTATTCTTCAGACCATTCCATCGCCGATGCCCTCGAACTCGCCAAATGGAATGGAATCCAAGCCCATACCCTGCCCATAAACTCAAGCGTTGAGGCCATTAGCCAAAGCTTAAGGCCGGTTTTGGGACAAATGCCTCAAGGACTCACCGAAGAAAACATCCAAAGTCGCATCCGTGGCCTACTCTTAATGGCCATTTCCAATGACTCTGGTGCTGTTCTGCTCAACACTTCCAACAAAAGCGAAGCAGCCGTGGGCTATGGCACCCTATATGGCGACATGTGTGGCGGCCTGGCCATCATTGCCGACCTCTACAAAACCCAAGTTTACGCACTTTGCCACTACCTAAACCAAAACAAGGCCCGTATTCCTGAGCATATTTTAACCAAGGAACCTTCGGCAGAGTTAAGGCCCGACCAAAAAGACAGCGACTCGCTGCCTCCCTACCCGCTGCTCGATCAATTGCTTTTCGAACTTATTGAAAACCAAAAATCTCCGCAGCAACTTATCGAAGAAGGTATGGATTCTGAACACGTGCAACGCATTTTTCGTTTGCTAAAAAATGCGGAGTACAAAAGACATCAATCTCCGCCCGTATTGAGGGTAAGCTCCAAATCCTTCGGCCCGGGACGCCGATTCCCCATCACTTCCAAACCGCCCATGCCATGAAAAAAGACATTCCACATCCCAAAGTTTCGGAAGTAGCAGTGGCCATTGTTCCGGACCCCACCGAGGGAGAAGACGTTTGGGCCGTTTACCTCATCAACCTTCGCGAAGAATCGCTCCAAAACGTCCTTATCAACTCCCGTGGTTACGGAACCATAGACATGCGCAACAAAGAAACAGCCACCATTCGCCAATTCTACGAAGAAATCCCGCCCCAAAGCGCCATCCGCATTGAACCCATTCGCGAATCCTTGTTCCAAATCACCAACGAATACTGGATTAGTTTTTACCTCGGCCAACAGATTTACGACAAACGCTACATTTTTGTGCCCGAAGCCGTTTCTAAGGAGCACTTCACCCAAATTCCTTTGCTCAACCAGCAAGGGGTTATGATTGCTTAGGGCGCCTACCGGGCTGCCCGCTCATAGGCCGGTTTGGCCCATGCTCCGGGCGTCTGGGGCCGGTCGGGGCTTCCTCCGTCAGCCCGCCCGGCTCCCGTCGCCCGGGCATGCCCCAAGCCAGCGCTAACCGCTCGCATCCCTGGCGCGTCTTCCAATGCAAAAACAGGCAAAAATCAGGTGCTTGCAACAAACATCGCCCCAACTCCAATGGTTAAAAGCCTTTAAACCTTGTCAAAAATCCTTTTCACATCCCTGTGCTTTCGTTTTAATAAATATTTTTGAACTACAAACCACTGATTTAAACCGACATGAGAAACTTCTGGGGATCGTTTTTGGGATCCGTTATTGGCTTAATACTAGCCTTTGTTGTTTTTGCCTTCATTCTAGTGGCAGGCATTTCTTCCATTTTTAGCGATTTTGAAGGAGACCAAGACAATGTATTCTTGGAAGTCAAAGACCAAACCGTACTTCACTTAAATTGGAACCAAGCTTTGGTCGACCGCCCTGAGGAAAACCCTTTTGCTGCTTTTGACGAAAACAACTCAAAAAGCGGTGATTTCTTTTTTGTATTGCGCGCCTTGGAAGCAGCTGCAAAAGACGAGAAAATAGTGGGTCTGTATATGGACATGGACCGCATGCCCACCGGTATGGCCAATATGGATGAATTGTTGGTAGCCTTAGAAAATTTTAAGGCCTCCGGAAAATTCATTATGGCCTATGGAGAAACCATTGCTCAAAAAACTTACCTAACTATGTCTGTTGCCGACGAAATTGGTCTCAACCCCTACGGCGACTTTGTAATGACCGGTCTAGGCGCCGAAATGATGTTTTTCAAAGGAGTTTTAGATAAAATAGGCGTAGAACCTTATGCTATACGCCCTCAAGGAAACAAATTCAAAAGCGCCGTGGAGCCCTTCCTCTACGAACAAGCCAGCGACGCCAACCGCCAACAAATGCGCGCCTTGCTGGGCAGCATGTGGCAACGCATGGGGCAACGCATAGCCCAAAGAACCCAAATGTCCATGCCTCAATTGGACAGCCTAATCAGTAACCTTAGCGTAACCCAGGCAAAAGAAGCGCTTAAATACGGTTTTATTGACGTTCTGGCCTACGAGGACGAATTCATGGACAAAGTAGCCGCAAAAGCCGGATGGGAAGATGGATTTTCGGAAGATGCTCCCTTATTGGCTTTCCACAAATACGCCTCTAAGGTGCAAGCCGAATGGGTGGCAGATCGCCTCGAAAATCCAACCATTGCCGTAATTTATGCCGGAGGAAGCATCGTACGCGGCAAAGGAAACCCCGACGAAATTGCCAGCGACGATTTGGTGGAAACCATTCGGGAAGTACGCGAAGACGATGAAGTTAAGGCAGCTGTACTCCGGGTGAATTCTCCGGGTGGTGACGCTCTTGCCTCTGAAATCATTTGGAGGGAACTCTCTTTGCTCAAGGCCGAAAAACCACTAATTATCAGCATGGGTAATTTGGCCGCTTCCGGAGGCTATTACATTAGCTGCTTAGGAGATTCCATTTTTGCCAATCCAAACACCATTACCGGTTCTATTGGTGTCTTTGGTTTGCTGTTTAATGCCCAAACCATGCTCAACGACCGCCTGGGAGTTACCACCGATACGGTAAATATCCATAGCCATGCTAATTTTGGTTCTGGAGCCAGACCCTTGCCGGAGCGCGAAAAAGAAGTGTTGCAAGAAAGCGTAGATAAAGTGTATACCGATTTCCGCCGTAGAGTAGCTGATGGTCGTGGCCTCACTATGGAATTTGTAGACTCTATAGGACAAGGAAGGGTTTGGACCGGTACCATGGCCTTGGAGTTGGGCTTGGTAGATGCCTTGGGAGGTCTGGACGATGCCATTGCCTGTGCCGTGCGCATGAGCAGCCTCAACGACTATACCATAAAAGGCTATCCTGAAAAAGAAGACCCATTTGAAGCATTTTTTGAAAGCTTCAATGTGGAAACCGAAGCTAAACTTGCAGAGTACGGATTGGAAAGCACCTTTGAAACCCTACGCATCATTAGAGACGCCAAGCGTATGGAAGGCGTACAGATGCGCATGCCTTATGTGCTTAA
Source organism: uncultured Candidatus Competibacteraceae bacterium (assembly GCA_964545365.1). Taxonomy (GTDB): domain Bacteria; phylum Bacteroidota; class Bacteroidia; order CAIKAF01; family CAIKAF01; genus CAIKAF01. The sequence continues at coordinate 29,654 of CAZJFM010000021.1, forward strand.
AATTCAGTAGCAAAATCTAATTGAACCCAATTTTTCTTTCCCTGTTTCCTATCTTTGGAGCAGGGAACGATTTTTTGGCACAAGCCTTGCTATACACGTATTAAACGAAACTACATTGTTTATGAAAACCCTCTTTACCGGCCTTGCATTCCTCAGCCTTGGAACAAGCCTTTTTGCTCAAGGCAGTCTTATTGTTTTCTCAGAAAACGGCGAACGATTCTCTTTGTACGTTAACGGTCAACAAGTAACCTTGACGCCCGGCACCAATGCCCGCTTTGACGGCATCAACACCGAATTTGTACAAACCCGAGTGGTTTTTGAAGAACCGGCTTTTGGTGCATTCAATAAGGGAGTAATGGTTTCACCTGCCAAGGAAGTTACCTACTCCATCCGTCAAAACAACAAAGGCAAATGGACCTACCGTTACGTTTCGGAAGCTCCGGCCGGAAGCACAGCCCCTGCAGTAACCCGCACACCTGTAGATGGCGACGGCTCCATGCACCAAGGCAATATGGGTGGCTCCATGAACGGAAACGTGCAGGGCGGAAGCACCACAACCACAACAACTACAACAGGTGGAAACCAAGGCAACGGCTCCGTTTCCATTAGTTTTGGTGTAAATGCCAACGACAACGGTATGGGCATGGGGGTTAATATGAACGTGAACGATGGCACAGGCAATGGGAATGTGAACATGTCTAGTACCACCACCACCACTACCACTACTACCGGAGGCAATATGGGACACATGGGCAACCAGGACGACGGATGGGACGAAATGGACAATAACCAAGGAAGCGTAAGTTCCGGTTCGGGCCGTTATGAAATGGCTGAGAGAGATATTTTTTGTGTGAATGGCATGTGGGACAGCGAATACCGTCAAGGAGTGGCTACCATTAAAGACCAAAGTTTTGAAGAAGAGATGTTGAACTCTGCCAAACGTATGGCGGATGCTAAGTGTTTCAGTCTAGCGCAGGTTAAAGGAGTTATGGAATTGTTTACCTACGACGAAACCAAACTCAATTTTGCCATTTATGTATACCGCAGGGTGGGCAGGAACGAAAGGGAAAACTACTTTACCTTGGCCAGCAACTTTACCTTTAGCAAAACCAAAACCGACTTCGACGAGTTTTTGAAATGGGCACGAACCAACGTAACCAAATAAAAAAAAATCCGCCCAAAGGCGGATTTTTTTTTGGCGCAGGGACCGCGCCGGTACCCCGGATGTAGCAAAGCCCTTGGCTGCCGGGCGGACGGAGCGACCGCAGGAAGCTCCCGTGCGCCCGGCAGCCAAGTGGCTTTGCTACACCGGAGTAAAGGCAAGGGCCCGCCCGGCGCCCCAAATTGCACAAACTTAACCCTTGGCATTGACCGAATTTTCATTTCTTTGCAATAGGTACAACCGCAACATTACAACATGAAAATCCACAATTTCAGCGCAGGGCCGGCTATTTTGCCCGAAGAAGTGTTACGCAAAGCCTCAGAGGCCGTAAAAAATTATCAAGACAAAGGATTGTCCTTAATTGAAGTTTCGCATCGAGGACCTGAGTTTGTTGAAGTTATGGAGCGCGCGCGCCAATTGGTGTACGAGCTTTCGGGCTTATCCAAAGACGAGTATGAAGTCTTGTATTTGCAGGGTGGTGCCAGCATGCAGTTTTACATATCGGCGCTTAACCTTTTGAGCGACACGGGCTATGCTGCTTACATAGATACCGGCACCTGGGCCTCCAATGCCATTAAAGAAGCCAAGCGCATTGGTCGAGTAGAAGTAATTGGTTCTTCGGCCGATAAGCAGTATACCTACTTGCCTGAAATTGAGGTTCCCGGCGATGCAGATTACCTACATTTTACCAGCAACAACACGATTTACGGAACTCAATACCAAGAGTTTCCTGAAGCCAAATGCCCCTTGGTCTGCGACATGTCCAGCGATATGTTCAGTCGTCCATTCGATGCCGAAAAGTTCGATTTAATTTATGCAGGAGCGCAAAAAAACATAGGACCTGCCGGAACCACCCTGGTGATCGTGAAAAAATCGGCCTTGGGAAAAACAGGAAGGGATATTCCTACCATGTTGGACTATAAGGTACATGCTGCCAAAGAGTCGATGTTTAACACGCCCCCCGTGTTTGCCATATATGTGACCATGCTGACCCTGGAATGGTTAAAAGAAAACGGCGGATTGGAGTGGATTGGAAAGGTGAATCAACTTAAGAAGGATGCATTTTACCAAGCCTTGGACCGTAATCCCATGTTTAAAGGCACGGTGGATCCTGCGGTTCGCTCCGGCATGAATGCCACCTTTTTGCTGGAAGACGAAGGTTTAAAATCGCATTTTGATGCCATGCTTAAAGAGGCCGGCATTAGCGGACTCAAAGGACACCGGTCGGTAGGTGGCTACCGAGCAAGCATGTACAATGCCCTTCCTTTGGAAAGTGTGCACGTGCTGGTGGATGTTATGAACCAATTTGCTCAAAAATTCGGATGATGAAAGGAGTCAAAATTTTAGCCAACGATGGCTTGGCAGCCGATGCCGTTGCGTCCCTGCGCGAAAAAGGCTTTGAGGTGATTACCGACAAGGTAGCTCAGGAAGACTTAGCAAGCTATATAAATCAAGAAGGGGTAAAAGCTCTGTTGGTGCGCTCTGCCACCAAAGTGCGGGAATCCTTATTCGACGCCTGTCCTAACTTGGAGTTTGTAGGTCGCGGTGGTGTAGGAATGGACAATATTGATGTGGCTTATGGTCGTTCCTTAGGAAGAACCGTAACCAATACCCCAAACAGCTCCACCCATTCGGTGGCTGAATCGGTTTTTGCCCACCTGTTTTCGGTAGCTCGTTTTTTGCATCACAGCAACCGAATAATGCCCATTAAGGGCCAAGAGGAGTTTTCGGCGCTCAAAAAATCCTATGCTTCCGCCTTTGAATTGAAAGGAAAAACCTTAGGTATTGTTGGGTTTGGGAGAATTGGACAGGCCACAGCCAAGATTGCCTTAGGTTTGGGAATGCGGGTATTGCCCTACGACCCTGTAGTAAAACAAGCCGAGTTGGACATTGATTTTTTGCAAACAGGCGACACCTTTACCATTCAATACGACACCGTAAGTTTGGAAGAAGTGTTTGAGCACAGCGATGCTATTACCTTCCATGTTCCTATGCCTGAAGATGGTAAAGCCTTGATAGGTGCTGCCGAGATGGAACAAATGAAAGATGGAGTGGTACTTATCAATACGGCCCGTGGAGGAATATTGGATGAAGAAGCCTTGTTGGATGCCTTAGCCGGCGGAAAAGTAGGATTTGCCTGCCTCGATGTATTTGAGGGAGAGCCCAAGCCCAAAGCTGTCTTGCTGAACCACGACAAGATTTCTGTTTCCCCTCATATTGGAGGATCGACACAGGAGGCCCAGCAAAGGATTGGGGAAGAAATGGTGGAACGGTTGGTGGAGCATTTTTCGTAAGCTATGGCCGTTTTAAAGCCCTTTCACGGCTTGTTGCCGCGGGCTAAGGACGCAGCGTCTATTGTAAGTCTTCCTTTTGACCGTTACACTCCTCAAGATTTAGAGAGGCTCAAAGAAGAAGCCCCGGATTGTTACCTTCAAGTGATTTTGGCCCAAGAAAATTTGGGAGAAAACCGCCGTTTTATATTCGAGGAGATGCAAAAGCGTGGTGTTTTTGCTCGGGACACTGAGGCAGGCTATTATTTGTATAGACAACACAACCATGGCCAAGTCTATACCGGCATCATAGGTGTTGTTCCCGCTTTTGGAGAGGACGGGGCAGCTCAGTTAAAAAAACACGAAGACACCCTAGAAGCTAGAGAGGCTCAATTGAGTGCCTATTTGGGTCAACTCAACCTCAATGCAGAGCCGGTGTATTTAACCTATGTTTCTCCGGGAGGAAAAAAGCCTCCCACGCAACGGGTATTGAACAAAGCTCCTGAGGTGCAATTTGCCATGGAGGGTTTTGGCACACATGAACTTTGGCGCATAGACCATCCAAAAGATATAGCCTCCATAGAGCTGTATTTTTCTGAGGTGGCTTGCTTTTATATTGCCGATGGTCACCACCGCATGGCCTCTTCGTTTCGGTTGGCCGAAGAACGCAAAGCCCAAGGAAAGAGTACCGGAGCTGATCAGTATTTACTTTGCGCCGTTTTTCCGGAAGAAGAAGCCGGCTTACTGCCTTTCCATCGTTTATTAAGAGGCTTGGATGCATTGGAGGGCGAAGGGTTTTGGAACCTTTGGAACCGGTATTTCCATATCACTCAAGGTCTGACTACTTTTCCGCCTCCGCAGGGAGAGCTGGCCATGTTTGTTAAGGACAGTTGGTATATTTTGCGACCGAAAGAAGCTTGGGGATTATTGGATATCGCATCCGAAAAATTGCAAAACGAAGTATTGGGACCGGACTTAGGGATTGAGGACCCGCGCAAAGACGATAGACTTGGCTTCTTGGGCGGCGATATAAGCCGACAAAGCTTAGAGGCCAAGGTAAAGGGAGGAAAGTGGCAGGTAGCCATTGCGTTGCCCGCAGTAAGCCACAAACAGTTTAGAGCCATTGCCGACCGAGGGCACCATATGCCTCCAAAATCTACTTGGTTTGAGCCAAAGCTTTTGAGCGGCTTGGTTATGCTTGACCTTGCAGAAGCTTTGTAACTTGCGGTATGAAATACCCTGAGGAAGCTTATCAAAAGATAAAAAACAGTCTTCCAAATGACCTTTGTTTGGTGGCTGTGTCAAAAACCCACCCCGTAGAGGCTATAAAAAAACTCTATGATATAGGCGTGCGGGATTTTGGAGAAAACAAAGTGCAGGAGTTAAGCCAAAAAGTGCCCTTAATGCCTAGCGACACACGCTGGCATATGATTGGGCACTTGCAACGCAATAAAGTAAAGCAGGTATTGCCTTTGGTGCATTTAATCCACAGCGTGGATAGTCCCAGACTGTATAGGGAGCTGCTAAAAGAATCCGAGAAACAACAAACCGAGGTAGGCATTTTGTTCCAAATCCATATTGCCCAAGAAGAGAGCAAATATGGTTTTAGTCCGGAAGCCTTTAGGGAATTTATTCAAAAAGAAGTTTTGTTTGACCATCCATACATTAAGCCACGTGGTTTAATGGGCATGGCAAGTCTAACCGAGGATAATGCCCGGGTAGAGTCGGAGTTTGCCTTTTTAAAGCAGCTATTTGTGGAAACCAAACCACAGGCCGGTTCTGAGTGGAAAGAATTGAGCATGGGCATGAGTCAAGATTATGGAATAGCCCTTGCCCAAGGCAGCACCATGTTGCGGATAGGCAGTCAAATCTTTGGCTCTAGGCAGTATTAAGTTGACTTGTTGGGTTTTGCAAAAATTTGAACGTCTTCGCCGGTTATTTTTTGGTCGCAAAGAATAATAAGACGCTCCACCACATTTCTCAATTCCCGGATGTTTCCGGTCCACTGAATTTGCTGAAGCTGCTCGAGTGCATCGGAGCTAAAGGTCTTTTTGGGCATTCCCTGATCTTCTAGGATTTCTTCCAGAAAGGTGAGTGCCAGCAAGGGGATATCTTCCTTTCTGTCGTTAAGATTGGGCACATGAATGGGAATTACATTTATGCGGTGAAACAAGTCTTCGCGAAAGCGACCTTCGTCGATTTCCTTGCGTAAGTCTTTGTTGGTTGCTGCCACTACACGCACATCCACCTTAATTTCTTTGTCGCCCCCTACCCTAGTAATTTTATTTTCTTGCAGTGCTCTTAGGACCTTGGCTTGAGCGGAAAGGCTCATATCACCGATTTCATCAAGAAAAAGAGTTCCTTTATTGGCCAGTTCAAACTTTCCTTGGCGCTGTTTTACTGCGGAGGTAAAGGCGCCTTTTTCGTGCCCGAAAAGCTCGGATTCAATCAACTCGGATGGAATGGCCGCGCAATTAACTTCAACCATTGGACCGGAAGCTCTAGGACTAAGCTCATGTATCCAACGCGCTACCAATTCCTTACCGGTTCCATTACTCCCGGTTACCATCACGCGTGCATCGGTAGGAGCAACACGCTCTATGAGCTCTTTAATTTTGCGCACCGGTTCAGATTCGCCTACAATATCGCGCACCTTTCCTTTAGAGACCTTTTTCTTTAGCTGTTTGGTTTCGGTAACCAAGTTTTTCTTTTCAAGGGCGTTGCGGACGGTTACCAACAACCGAGGCAAATCGATAGGTTTGGGGATATAATCGTAAGCTCCCTTCTTAATGGCATCCACCGCAGTTTCAATATTGCCGTGGCCACTTATCATAATTACGGGAACATCAATGCCAAGGCCAACTACCCTTTCGAGGAACTCAATACCGTCCATTTTTGGCATTTTAATATCGCATAATACGGCATCGTAGACTGTTTTTCGAACCAAGTCCAGCCCTTTTTGACCGTCTTCGGCTTCATCTACCTTAAAGTCTTCGTACTCGAGTACTTCCCTAAAACTGTTGCGAACACTTTGTTGGTCATCGATTACCAAAATATGGGCCATATCAATAGATTTACAAATTCAATGCACTTACCATGCAAAAGTACATGCTTTGAATAAGGGAGAGCAAAAATCAGGCCGTTCCATGGATTCTAAGGAAAACTTACCTTTAAGGCCCATGAAAAACGGCTCAATAATTCATGTAGTATGCGCCAAAGAGACCGAACGGCTCCGTTACGTTTTGGAGCTTTTATTCTCGGAATTGCCGGCAAATCCTATTCCTTATGCCGTTTACACCTCGGCAAATGAGGTTGAGGAGCGAGAGCCAATTATTTTTTATGGACTATCCCCGGAACGGAAAGGCCTGTACATTCCAAAGGCCGGACTTTTAGAAGAGTCCGGATTGGAGCGGAAAAAGATCTCGGTAAAGGGGCAAGGGAAGGATGTGAAGTTATTTCCCATGGAGGGCAGCGAGTGGCCGGATTTTGATGTGTTTTCCGCGGTATTTTGGTTGGTAAGCAGGTATGAAGAGTATTTGCCGGGGCCTCGAGATTCCCATGGCCGATTTGCGGCTAAACACAGCGTGGCCTTTAAGCATGAATTTTTGCAGCTTCCTATAGTAAATATATGGGCAAGAGAGCTTCTGAACCACTTAGAGGCACTTTTTCCATGGCTTGTTTTCCCACCACCCCATTTTGACTTTTTATCGACCCTTGACATCGACAATGGATTTAAATTTGAAGGCAAACCCCTTTGGAGAAACATGGGAGGCTTGGCCTTGGATTTGATCAAGGGCGCAGGCGAAGACTTTAAAAACCGACAAGCGCTTTTATTAAATAAAGCGGAAGACCCCTACGACGGCTATTTCTGGATTAGGAAACAAATTTTGAGGTACCATATGCCTGTCCGAATTTTTGTTTTGGCAAGCCCAAAAAGCAAATACGACCATGGCTTGCCACCCAACAAAAGGCCGTACAAAAAGCTAATAAAACGCTTAAAAAAGATTGGGCCTGTGTCCTTACACCCCAGCTATGCCAGCTATAAAAGACCCGATGTTTTGGAGCGGGAAAAGCAAGCACTGGCTGCTTTTATTCGCAATGAGAACGACCTCAAACATGTAAGACGACATTTTTTAAAAATGGATTGGCC
>CAZJFM010000022.1:0-33523 GCA_964545365.1 uncultured Candidatus Competibacteraceae bacterium
GATTCCTTCCACACAAAATTCTTTTGGTCTAGGGTTTCCGGCAAGATAGGCTTGCCCTTAGGTGTAAAGGCCTGCAGGCCTCGAATCAGTTTTTCAAAATTTCCAGCTTCGTACCTGCCCGGTCGCCAAAAAGGAAACCTAAAGGTTCTTGGCTTTTCCTCTTTGAACAAAAAATGAGCTTCTACCTTCAAGAAGTCGCTGTTTTGTCCCTCTTGCATGGCCATTTTATAGACTACACCTTCCTTCATACCTCGAATGTACCTATTTCTTACCTTTTACTGACGGGAACAACGGCTTTACAAGCTCCAAACCATTGGAAGGGAACTGGGCTAAAATGTGTATTTTCGTGCCAGCTTAAAAAATTAAAGGCATGCAATTTGATGTACTAGTTATAGGAAGTGGTCCCGGAGGTTATGTGGCAGCCATTCGCGCAGCCCAATTAGGACTCAAAACCGCGGTTGTTGAGCGCGAAAGCTTAGGAGGTATTTGCCTCAACTGGGGATGTATCCCAACCAAAGCGCTATTAAAAAGTGCGCAGGTATATGATTATATAAAGCATGCCGGTGATTATGGGATCAAGGTAAAAGAGGCCGAAGTTGCTTTTGACGATATGATTAAGCGCTCGCGTGAGGTTGCCGGAGGCATGAGCAAGGGCGTACAATTCCTTATGCGTAAGAACAAGATTGAGGTCCTTATGGGGCAGGGTAAGGTTGCCGGTCCCAATAAAGTGGAGGTTACCGATGCGGACAATAAAAAGACCGTTTATAAGGCCAAGCATATTATTCTGGCCACCGGAGCTCGTTCCAGAACCCTCCCCAACATTCCTCAAGACGGTGAAAAAATCATTGGTTACCGAGAAGCCATGACACTACCTGAGCAACCCAAACGCATGGTGGTTGTAGGAAGTGGAGCCATTGGTTCTGAGTTTTCCTATTTCTATAATGCTATTGGTACTGAGGTTACGCTAGTTGAATATTTGCCGCGCATTTTGCCCGCCGAAGACGAAGAAAGCTCCAAAACCATGGAGAAGATATTTAAAAAGCAAGGCATCGAGGTGCGTACAGGCACTACGGTAGAAAAGGCAGAAATTAAAGGCAAAGAGGTGGAAGTCCACCTAGACAAAGGAGGTAAGAAAGAGGTAATCAAAGCCGATGTGGTATTGTCTGCTGTTGGCGTAGTCGCTAATATCGAAGAGTTAGGTTTGGAGCAATTGGGCATTAAAACCGAGCATGGCAAAGTGCCTGTAGACGCTTTTTACCAAACCAATATTCCAGGAGTTTATGCCATTGGAGATATGATTCCAGGGCCTGCATTGGCGCACTTAGCTTCGCATGAAGCCATTGTTTGTGTCGAAAAAATTGCCGGCAAAAACCCGCAAGCTATAGACTACAACAACATTCCGGGGTGTACCTATACCTATCCGGAAGTTGCCTCCGTGGGATACACCGAGCAGTCCGCCAAAGAAGCAGGCTATTCCATTAAAGTTGGCAAGTTTCCTTTTAGTGCTTCGGGTAAGGCTAGTGCTGCAGGTGCAAAAGATGGTTTCGTAAAATTGATTTTTGACGAAAAGTATGGAGAGCTTCTGGGTGCGCACATGGTTGGAGCTAATGTAACCGAAATGATTGCAGAAATTGTGGCAGCCAGGAAGCTAGAAACTACCGGGCACGAAATTATTACGGCGGTTCACCCGCACCCCACCATGTCGGAGGCCGTTATGGAGGCTGCGGCTGCTGCCTATGGTGAAGTCATTCACCTTTGACCTAAGGGCTTGTGTGCGGAATTAGCGGGGCATGTTTTTTTGAGGGGCCAAGGCGAGAGCTCATGCAGGCCTCTCTTCAAAAACTGGCCCAAAGAGGCCCCGACTTTTCAAAGCAGGTAGAAGTCGGTCGCTGGCTGTTCGGACACGCTCGCCTTTCCATTATTGATACATCTACTGCTGCCCACCAGCCCATTTCCGATGATTCCGGAAGGTACTGGTTGGTGTTTAATGGAGAAATTTACAATTTCAAGGAGCTAAGGGACAAGCTTAGAGCAAAGGGCTTTACTTTTTCATCAAGCGGCGATACGGAAGTACTGCTTAAAGGCTTAATAGCTTGGGGTGAGGATTTGCTTCCTCAGCTGAATGGCTTTTTTGCCTTTGCATTTTACGATGCTCAAACGGAGGAGCTACTGCTGGTCCGCGACCGGATGGGGATTAAGCCTCTCTGGTATACCCAAAATGCCCGGGGCTTTTTCTTTGCTTCGGAGCAAAAAGCACTGTATCCATTTGGCGTAACCAAAGAGTTAAACCCTTTGTCCCTTAGGATGTACTTCCGAATGGGCTATATACCAGGGGCGGATGGTGTTTTTAAAGAAGTGCATCAATTGCTTCCGGGACATTTGATGCGTTTTCGAAATGGAGAGCCTAGCGAACCGTGCCCTTGGTATTGCTTGCCCCAAACTCGGACAGGATTTTTGTTTCAGCCTAATTCATGGAACGAGGCTTGCCATCAGGTGAGGGAGCTTACCGAAGCTGCTGTTCGCGACCGCCTGGTTTCGGACGTACCTTTGGGAAGTTTTTTAAGCGGAGGAATAGACTCTTCGGTGGTGGTGGCTGCTGCAAGCCAATACACCAATAAGCTCCATACCTTTTCCATCGGTTTTAGAGACCAACCCTATTTTGACGAAACCCGCTACGCTGAAGAAGTTGCCCAAAAATTCAATACCAACCACAGGGTATTTAGTCTTACCAGCGATGATTTATTGGCCGAAGTAGACCATATGTTGGATTACTTAGATATGCCCTTTGGTGACAGCTCGGCTTTGCCTGTGTATATTTTGAGTAAGGAAACTTCCAAGCATGTTACGGTGGCTTTATCCGGAGACGGAGGCGATGAACTATTTAGCGGTTACCATAAGCATCGCGGGGAATGGCTGGCAAGAAAGCATAAAAGCAAATTAGCCGCATTAAAATGGATGTTGCCCATATTGAATCTGTTGCCTGCTTCTCGACACAGCACTTTAGGCAATAAAATCAGGCAAATAAAGAAGTTGTTGAAGGCGGGAACGCTTTCGCCTTTTGAACGTTACCGCTTGTTGGCCGGTGTAGAGTCCGACCGGTGGCCCGAAGAGCTTTTACGAGCGCCTGCTGCTTTAGAAGAAGAGCGAAGCTTTCTCTTGGATTTGCTCGGGGACTTTCCAAACCCGGGAAGTCTTAACGATGTATTGCGTGCCGACCTATCTATGGTTTTGCCCTACGATATGCTTACAAAGGTGGACTTAATGAGTATGGCGCATAGTTTGGAAGTGCGTGTACCCTTGCTGGACTATCGCTTGGTGAATTTTGTTCATGGCTTACCTCAAGCATTTAAAATGGACTCCCGCCAAAAGAAAAAGTTATTGATTGCTGCCTTTTCAGACCTCCTGCCCGAGGCAGTATACAATAGACCAAAGAAAGGCTTTGAAGTTCCTCTTTTGGAATGGTTTAGAGGTCCAATGGAACAAAAGCTAAGGTCTGTACTGGATTTAGGTAAAATTGAGGATCAGGGAGTTCTAAATTCTAAATCTGTTGCTCATTTGCTTGATCGCTTACATGCTCCAAACCCCGGAGAGCTTCATTTTAAACTTTGGACCTTGTTGGTTTGGCAGAGTTTTTATGACAAACATCTTACCGATTGACTTTTGCTTTTCTGCCGGAATAATAGGTTAACTCTATTTTTTGAAATAATTTTGGCGCAAACTAGTCCTTATTATGCCTAAAGTCCTCCGAATTATAAATCGGTTTAATTTAGGTGGGCCAACATACAATGCGGCCTATCTAACAAAACACCTGGGAGAGGACTACAAGACGATACTGATTGGAGGAGATAAAGAAAGAAACGAAGACTCCTCAGACTTTATCTTAAATCAGATTGGTGTTAAACCAATTTTAATACCCGAGATGCGTCGCTCCATTAGCTACAAAAGCGATATTCGGGCTTATTATAAAATCAAACATATCATAGATCGGTTCAAACCCGATATAGTGCATACCCATGCAAGCAAAGCTGGTAGCTTGGGAAGAATGGCTGCTAAGAATGCCGGCGTGCCGGTAATTGTTCATACCTTCCATGGGCATGTTTTTCACTCGTATTTTGGTAAAACCAAAACCACTATCTACAAACAGATTGAGCGTAGGTTGGCCAAAGTCTCTACCCGAATAATAGCGCTGTCTGAAAAGCAAAAATTAGAACTTTGCCAGGAACATAAGATCTGTGCTCCGGAAAAAATCTCTGTAATTCCTTTAGGATTTGATTTGCAAAGGTTTCAAGAAAATAAAGAAGAAAAGCGCAAGGCCTTCAGGGCCAAATATCATGTCGCTGACGATGAAGTCGCTATTGGTATTGTAGGCCGATTGGTACCGGTAAAGAACCACGATTTCTTTCTGATGGCCATTAAAAAAGTGCTGGACCATAAACCGGGAAAGGTAAAAGCCTTTATTGTAGGAGATGGTGAACGTAAAGAAGATTTGTTAATGTTGGCGGGCCAACTTGATATTCCCTTTGCCTTGGGGCATGAAAATGCAGCCGAAAAACCCTTGGTTTTTACAAGCTGGGAGAAACAAGTCGATATGGTAAACGCAGGTTTGGATATTGTCTGCCTTACTTCCCTCAACGAAGGCACGCCGGTAAGCCTGATAGAGGCGCAAGCTTCCGGTAAGCCTGTGGTAACTACCCAAGTAGGTGGCATAGAAAATGTTGTGCTGCCAAACAAAACGGCTTTGTTATCGCCGAAAGACGATGTAGAGCTTTTTTCCCAAAACCTTATACAACTTATTGTTTCCCCGGAGCAACGTGAACTTATGGGGCAACAGGGGTGGGACTGGGTTTCGGATCGTTTTCATTACACCCGCTTAGTAAGGGATATGCGCAGCCTCTATGAAGAACTTCTGATGAAGCAAAGTCCCAGCCTAAAGCATAAGGTTGTCTAATTTGCTGTTTGCTTGGGCTTCAGCCGCTGTTTTTAGTACCTTTGCATCAAACAGATTGAGTTGAGATTTTCGTTTATACTTTTTGGGAGTGTGGCCATGTTGCTTTTTGCTTGCAAAGCCATGAACCCAAGTATGATGCTGAGAACCCCTAAAGATTATCAGTACGATGCGTTTCCGCAACAACCCGACTCTTCTTACCGAATTGCCCCAAACGACAAACTTTCGATGCAGATTCTTGGAGATGGAGGAGAGCTCTTTCTCAATGTGGGACGAGGTGGAGGTGGTCAAGCCATGACGTATAATAATCTGGAGGTCTTGGTAGAATACAACGGAATGGCCAAAATTCCCATGCTTGGTCGAGTACCCTTGGAGGGGTTAACCAAGCGCGAAGCAGAAATCTATATTGAAGACCTATTTGAACAAACACAAATCAACCGACCTTACGTTACCATACAGGTTACCAACCGACAGGTTATCGTTTTTCCCGGTACTGGGAGCAATGCACAAGTAGTGCCTTTTGCACGCGAAAATATGAACCTCTTTGAGGCCCTGGCTCAGGTTGGAGGAATTAATACTTTGGGCCGGGCAGACAAAATAAAACTCATTCGAGGGGACTTCAAAAATCCCCAAGTTTACCTTATCGACCTTTCTACTATAGAGGGAATGAAACATGCCGACTTGTCTCTACAAGCCAACGACATTATTTATGTAGAGCCGAGGAAACGTGCTGTAGAGCTCTTCCTTCAAAACATCCAACCTTATTTGGCCACACTCACCGCTCTCATGAGCGTAGCAACAACCATTATCGTAGTGCAAACGCTAGCCAACTGATATGGAAAAGAGATCGGTACCCTCCATTAATCAAGACTTGGATGTTGGCCTGCTGCTTATGTTGGTCCGGAAATCCTTCTGGCTCATTATTTTGCTCTTATCTCTGGCGGCACTTTCGGTGTATGTCTATCTTAGGTATTCAGTTCCCTTATATCATGCCGAAACCGTTATTCAGCTTACCGAAGATTCTAACGAACGCCCCAACTTTTTTAAAGGCGAGACCCTTTATGATGTGGACTTGGCCCGTGAAATTGAATTGCTTCGCTCTCCGGTTTTCCTAAATAGAGTCTTGGACTCCTTAGACCTGCGCGTTACTTACCACAGAAAAGGCGCGCTGAGGTCCACCGACTACTACAATCAAGCTCCTTACCAGGTCCAAGTGGTGTTTATAGATCCCATCTTGTATGGAACTCCCTTTACCATAACCTCAGGACAAAAGGGTTTGTCTGTAAGCTATTTCCTCGATGAAGAAGAATTGCTCGCGCCTATTAACGGATCCGGTAAAGTTGAAGCTCCGCAATTTGTGTTCAACATCATTTTGCCTAAAGAAAATGTGTTTGAGCAGACCAACGACCCTTACTTGTTTGTAGTAAACGACCCAAACAACCTTAGAGCAAAATTCTTGCCTAATCTTAGGGTTGAAACGCTCAATGAAACGGCAAAAACAATAAAAATTAGTACGCAGGACGTTAACGCTTCTCGCGCTGCTGATTTGGTGAATGGAATCGCAAAAGCCTACGAGTCTTTTTACCTGGAAAACAAGCAGGAAAGCGCCAATAAAATGCTGCGCTACATCGACGAAACCTTAGGTTTAATGCGTGATCGTTTGACCGAGTCTGACTCTACCCTTACTATTTTTAAGAAAGAAAATAATCTGCTCGAAGACAAAAGCAGCCCACTCGACCAAAATTATTTTGCTTTGCTGCAGTCTTTGAAAGAGAAACAGTTAAATGACCAAGTAAATCTGAGGGTTACTCGAAACACTTTTCGAATCCTTAACGAAGGCGATCTAACCAATCAAGAAATTATTAGTTATACAGCGCAAATAGAGGGCGCTCCTGCCATTGGTTCTCTTGCAGAAGAAATTCGAACCAAGGAAATAGAGAAAGAAGAGGCCCTGTTTACCTACAAAAAATCAAGCGCTGAAATTGAACGACTCAATTATACCATTAAAATTTACAGAGAACAGCTCATAGAGGCCATTGCTTCTTTCATACGAACCCTCGAATTTAAAATTTCCGATAATCAACAGCGCATTGCAGCGCTTGAGTCGCAACTGTACCAAGAACAAGGTATTGCTGACTATGTAGAACTGTCCAGACTTCAACGGACTTTTGAAGTCAACGAGAAATACTATAACCAACTTATTGAGCAAAAAGCAGAATACAGCTTGGCACGAGAAGGGTATTCGCCGGCCTATCGCGTGCTAAGTTACAGCCCTATGCCGCAAAACCCGGTGTCGCCTAACCGACCTTTGGTAATTGGTGGAGGCATTGGCGCTTGGTTCATAATTTCCGCTTTGATAGTGGTGCTGCGTTACCTTTTCTTTAATCAAATACTGGGTACTGAAGATATTCGCAAACATTCGGAAGCACCCGACCTTGGTGGAGTACAATTGGTAAAGGGAGATTTCCCAATTTCTCAGCTGGTGGTCGACAAAAGACCTAAATCTGCTATTGCGGAAGCCTTTCGCAATATCCGTTCCAACCTTGACTTCCTTGATCCTTCCCCTAGCTCAAAACTTATTGCCATTACCTCTACCATTTCTGGAGAAGGGAAAACATTTGTAGCCATTAACCTTGCCGGTATTTTTACTTTGGCAGGTAAAAAAGTAGTGGTTATTGATGGCGATATGCGCAAACCTAAGATTCACCTTGGCTTCAACTCTCCCAACGAAAAAGGGCTAAGTACCCTGCTGATTGGAAGAAATAGTCTGGATGAGTGTATTCGCCATTCAGAACTTACCGATCTTGACTTTATTACTGCCGGCCCCATTCCCCCGAATCCTAGCGAACTTCTCTTGTCTAAGAAAATGGACGAGTTCTTCGAAGAACTGCTCCGTCGCTACGATATGGTTATCATGGACAACCCTCCTGTGGGCATTGTTACCGATGGAATCCCCATTCTGCGAAGAGCGGATTTTCCTATTTATGTATTCCGTGCAGGTTATTCGCGAAAATTTTTTATAAACAATCTAAACCACCTTATTGCCGGAAGCAATATTAAGAAGCTTTCTTTCATTGTAAACGGGCTTAAGCCCGGGGGCAGAGCCAATAAACCTTATGGTTACGGCTATGGTTATGGCTATGGTTACGGCTATGGCTATGGCTATGGCTATACCAACGAAGAGGAAACCAACGATTATAGCGATAATTCCAATAAAGGTATATCAGACGAAGATTTGGAAGCCGACGTAGTGCTTGATAGGCCAACGGATCGCCAAAATTCCAAGTCAACTCAATCCCGAACCCTTGATAGCTTTGACGACGAGCCTATCTTAAAAAAAATGCTCAAGAAATTATTTAAACGATAGTTTAGTGTATGGAACTTATCGATAATCAACTCAATGGGCTGTTGCTTTTTTCCCCTCCTTGCTTCATAGACGACAGGGGATATTTTATGGAAACCTTTCATAAGGAAAAGCTACATGCCTTGGGTCTTAACGAAACCTTTGTTCAAGACAATGAGTCTATGTCGGACAAAGGCGTGTTGCGTGGTTTGCACTTTCAGGCACCGCCTTATGCTCAAGGTAAGCTCATACGGGTTATTCAAGGCGCCGTATTGGATGTGGCATTGGATATTCGCTCAAGCTCACCCACCTACGGTCAATTTAGAACCTTTGAACTCTCGGCCGAAAATAAACGTATGCTCTTTTTGCCTCCGGGCTTTGCCCATGGCTTTTTGTCCCTCCAAGACAAAACAATCTTTTCTTACAAGTGCACCAACGTTTACCATCAACCCTCCGAAGGAGCTATTTTATGGAACGACCCTGATCTGGATATTCCATGGAATATTGAACAGGCTATCGTTTCGGCCAAAGACCAAGCTGCCCAACCTTTCCGCGATTTTGTTTCGCCTTTTCCTTGAGATTTTTAACCATGATTCAGTCTTCGCTGCTTGTTCTTGTGTTGTTTGCCTTAATTAGTACAGGTGTATCTCTTTTTATTAACGCTTTATTGCTTAAGTTCTCAACGAATTTAGGTGCCAGAAACGCCGCCGAACTCGTACGTTGGTCAAGTCAATTCAAGCCCTCTGTAGGCGGGATTTCCTTTTTTATTCTTTTCCTTATCTCGTTGGTTTTTGGTCTTATTTACACCCCTGATCTACCTTCAAATATACCCTTGTTGGGGTTCTCGGCCGCTGTAGGGCTGGGCTTTCTTATAGGCCTTGCCGACGATGCTTACAATACCAAACCAATCCTAAAATTTTCCGGACAAGTAGCCTGCGGACTCCTGCTCATTGCCTCAGGCATTACCATTGATTTGTTTCCGCAAAAGGGCTTTGATGAAGCCCTTACTCTATTGTGGACCGTTGGCATCATGAATTCGGTTAATATGCTCGACAATATGGATGGCGTTACTGCCTCCACTTCCCTTTCTATTACGGCAAGCTTAGCCCTGATGCATTTAGTGATTCCTGATGCACCTATGCATGTGTTTTTTGTACTTCTTTTGGGGGTTTCAGCAGCCTTAGCAGGATTTTTGTACTATAACTGGAACCCCAGCCGCATGTTCATGGGCGATACCGGCAGTCAGTTCCTTGGGGCCTTTCTTGCGGGAATGTCGGTTATTTACCTTTGGAACGGACAGTGGCTACCGGATACCCCAGGCGCATTCACCCAAGAACCATTACGTGCCTTCCTCTTGGTGTGGCTGTTTTTTCTGGTGCCTATTGCCGACACCACTACGGTGTCTGTTAATCGCTTAATGAAAGGCAAGTCCCCCTTTGTTGGAGGACGGGACCATACCACGCACCATTTGGTGTATCTCGGCCTTAAAGATAGGCATGTAGCCTCCTTATTGCTGCTTATTTCCCTTGTCGGAGCTATGCTTGCCATTTGGTTTGTTTTACCTGCTCCACAACTAAACCTGTGGCACTTGATTATTGGATTTGGCCTTTGTTTTCTAAGCCTGATAGGCCTTTACAGCACCACTTGGCTGGCCAAGGCTCCTGAGCCGAAAAAATGATATTTTTTTTGGGCGCCATTTGGGGCCCTCGCTGCAAGTCCTCGCCTTGGGTGCACGGAGCGCTAAGGCTTGCGTGGGCTACGCAAAGCTGCGCCTCCACAGCCCAAGCGCTCCGGCGCCCAAGACTCCGGGCTTTCCGCATCGGTCCCCGGCGCAGAATCTCTATGCTTTGGCAGCCCATCTAAGCCTTAGGATGTATTTCTTTCCAAAGAATGGCCCCCGGCCCGGGTGGACGCCCACGCTGCGGAAGGCCTTAGGTTCGGCCCGGCCTTACTAGTGGAGCTTTGCGGAACTCAGTAAGGCCGGATTGCCAACCTTAGGCCTTCCGGAGTGAGGCTGGAACCAGGGGCCGATAGATACCAAAAAATCGGCTATGGATTAGGGGCCTAAAAATCGCTTTTCGTGTAAGAGCAGCAGCCATTTCAGTCAAGAAATTAGCTTATTTCTCCTAACTTCGTGCGGCTTTGGCCTATCCTAAACAAAGAGGCCTCTATAGCGGTTATCGACGCATGAGCAGCAAACAAAGCTATATCGAAATTCAGGGAGCACGCGAGAACAACCTCCGCGACCTGGATTTAAACATTCCAAGAGGGGCATTGGTGGTAATTACCGGACTTTCGGGCAGTGGTAAGTCTTCGCTCGCGTTCGATACCATTTATGCCGAAGGCCAACGCCGGTACATCGAAAGTTTTTCGGCTTATGCCCGGCAGTTTTTGGGAGGCATGGAACGCCCCGATGTAGACAGCATTCGTGGCTTAAGTCCTGTAGTAAGCATTGAACAAAAAACCACCAATAAAAACCCACGGTCTACCGTGGGCACCATCACCGAAATCTATGACTTTCTGCGGCTTTTGTATGCCAGGGCAGGGGAGGCTTTTTCTTTCGTTACCGGGGAGCCAATGGTTCGTTATTCCGATGACCAAATCATAGAGACCCTGCTCCGCGATTACCAAGGTCTGGATTTGCATCTGTTGGCGCCGCTGGTAAAAGGCCGCAAAGGCCACTACCGTGAGCTGTTTGAGCGCACGGCCAAAAATGGTTACCTTAAGGTACGTGTCGACGGCGAAATCCGTGAAATTACCCACGGCATGAAGTTGGACCGTTATAAGGTACACGATATTGAGGTTTTGGTGGATACCATAAGCATGCGCGAAGGTCAGTTAGACCGCCTGCGTCGTTCTGCAGCAACTGCTCTTAAAATGGGTAAAGGAAGCTTATTGGTGCAGGCCCGCGGGGCAGAGGAAGCCCGGCATTTTAGCCGCCACCTTATGTGTCCCACCTCCGGCATTTCCTACGAAGAGCCGGCCCCCAATTTATTCTCTTTCAATAGTCCCTACGGCGCATGCCCCAACTGCAACGGCTTGGGCACCGTACTGGAAATTGATCGAGAGAAAATATTTCCTGACCCCTCCTTATCCATTAAAAAGGGAGGCGTGGCTCCTTTGGGTACCTTCAAGAACAATTGGATTTTTAGGCAATTGGAACTGTTGGGCAAGGCCATGGGCTTTGATTTAACTACTCCTGTTGGCGAGTTGGACGCGGAAGTGATTTCGGCCTTACTGCAAGGCACTTCGGAATCCATATCCTTTAGGACCAAAGAGTCGGGCGTGTTGCAAACCGTAGATTTTGAAGGAATCGGCGTGTTTATTCAGCAACAAGCGGAAGAAGCACAAAGCAAACGGCTTAACCGCTGGGCACAAGGGTTTATGCAGCGCAAAGCTTGCCCGGAATGCGAAGGAAGTCGCCTTAAGAAAGAGGCCATGTATTTTAGGATGGAGGGCTACAACATCGCAGAACTGGCTGCCCTAGACCTAAAGACCTTGCAAAAGCTGTTGGATGGCATGGAAGACCGCTTACCGCCTATGCGCAAAGCGGTGGCTACCGAGGTGCTTAAAGAAGTGCGCAAGCGCTTGGGCTTTTTGTTGGATGTGGGCTTGGCTTATTTGAGCCTGGACAGGCCTGCCCGAAGTTTGTCCGGAGGCGAAGCGCAGCGTATCCGTTTGGCTACTCAAATTGGTGCTCAATTGGTAGGGGTCTTGTATATTTTAGATGAGCCTTCTATTGGCCTGCACCAAAGAGACAACGACCGTTTGATTGAAGCCCTAAAAAAGCTCCGTGATGGCGGAAACTCCGTGTTGGTTGTGGAGCACGATAAGGACATGATGTTGGCTTCCGACTATTTGATAGACATTGGACCCGGTGCCGGGCAGCATGGTGGCCGTGTGATGGCTGAGGGTACGGTTGAGGCTTTTCTGCAGCAGCAGAGCCAAACCGCCAAGTACCTTTCGGGTGCTTTAGAAATTGCTGTGCCTAAAAGCCGCCGCAAGGGCAATGGAAAGTATTTGGAGTTGTTGGGAGCCACCGGGCATAACCTTAAGTCCGTTGACCTTAAACTGCCTTTGGGCATGTTGGTATGCGTTACCGGGGTCTCGGGAAGTGGCAAGTCTTCTCTAATTAACGAGACATTGTATCCCTTGCTGGCCGGAGAGCTCCACCGTGCGGAGCTGGTTCCCCTGACTTATGCCAAGCTCAAAGGCAGTAAGTCCATAGATAAGGTTATTCGGATAGATCAAAGTCCTATAGGCCGCACGCCAAGATCAAACCCGGCTACGTATACCGGAGTATTTTCGGACATACGCAACCTGTTTGCCTTGTTGCCCGAGGCCAAGATTCGGGGCTATAAACCCGGGCGTTTCTCTTTTAATGTTAAAGGAGGGCGATGCGAAACTTGCGGCGGTGCAGGTTTACGGGTAATTGAGATGAACTTTCTGCCCGATGTGGAGGTGACTTGCGAAACTTGCTTAGGTAAACGCTACAACAGAGAAACCTTAGAAGTGCGCTACAAAGGCCACAGCATTGCAGATGTGTTGAACCTTACCATTGAGCAGGCCGTAGATTTCTTTTCATCCATTCCGGTAATCACCAGAAAAATTGGAGTACTCAACGAAATTGGACTGGGCTATTTAACCCTAGGGCAAAGTTCCACCACCTTATCCGGTGGAGAGGCTCAGCGGGTTAAGTTGGCTTCAGAGCTCAACCGAACCGATACCGGAAAAACCCTCTATATTTTAGATGAGCCCACTACTGGTCTGCATTTTGAAGACATCCGAATGTTGTTGGATGTGCTCAATAAACTGGTAGACAAAGGGAATACCGTTTTGGTTATTGAGCACAACATGGATGTAATTAAATCTGCCGACCACCTGATAGACTTAGGTCCAGAAGGCGGCAGAGAGGGAGGACAAATTTTGTTTTCAGGACTTCCCGAAGCATTAGCACAAATCCCTGAAAACCATACCGGCCGCTTTTTGGCCAAGGAATTAATCATGCATAAAAACGTAGAACAAGTATGAGTCAAGACATGGAACAGTACGCCAAATCCGGCGAAGAAAAAATCAAAGAAGCCTTTAAAGAAAAAGATTGGGTAGAAATTAGAACCAACGACTCTTGGGCCCTTTTTAAAATTATGGGCGAGTTTGTAGAAGGCTACGAAAAAATGAGCCGTATTGGGCCTTGCGTTAGTATTTTTGGTTCGGCACGTACCAAGCCCGACAACCCCTACTACCAACTTGGGGTAGATGTTGCCTACAAGCTTACCCAACAAGGTTTTGGAATCATTACGGGGGGCGGACCGGGCATTATGGAAGCCGGAAATAAGGGTGCTAAAGCCGGCGGAGGAAAGTCGGTAGGATTGAATATCGAACTTCCTTTTGAACAAGAACCTAACCCTTTTATTGATCCAGACAAGAACTTGGATTTTGATTACTTTTTTGTTCGAAAAGTAATGTTTGTAAAGTATTCCCAAGGGTTTGTTGTCCTGCCCGGTGGTTTTGGAACGCTCGATGAGCTTTTTGAGTCGCTTACCTTAATCCAAACCTATAAGATTGGGAAGTTTCCTATTGTGTTGGTAGGTTCATCTTACTGGTCCGGTCTAGTAGATTGGATGAAAGAGGCCGTTTTGGCTCAGGAGAAAAACATCAATCCTCAGGATTTGGATTTGTTCAAAGTGGTGGATTCTGCTGACGATGCAGTTAAAATCATTGTGGATTTCTACAGTCAGTATTCGCTTAAGCCAAACTTCTAAAAGCGGCTTTGTATTCTGTTAAGGGATAAAACAACAGTTTTATCCCTTTTTTCATTTTTGGATGTATTGTTTGGTGCATTTTTTTGTAAATTAGATATACTCAAAATAGGTGACTTATGGAAACAAGCATTGCCCCTGGCATTAAGTCATGGGCAGAAGATGAGCGCCCCCGCGAAAAGTTATTGAGTAAAGGAAAACAACAATTAAGCAATGCTGAGCTTTTAGCTATTTTAATAGGCTCAGGAAAAAAAGGCAGAACGGCTTTAGATGTGGCTCGCGATGTGTTGCAATTGGCCGGTCACAATTTGCATGAGTTGGCACGTATGGATGGACACCAATTAAGTAAGGTGCCCGGAATAGGTCCTGCCCGTGCCGTTGCTTTGATGGCCGCCTTAGAGTTGAGCAACCGTAGAATCCACGAAGCCTCTCCCAAGCCTAAAAAAATAGGTTCAAGTGGGGATGCTTCGGAAGTATTGTCTCCTTTATTGAGGGATTTGCCCCATGAAGAGTTTTGGGTTCTTTTTCTCTCACAAGCTAATAAAGTAAGAGCTGTTCAGCGGATTAGCCAAGGAGGAATCGCAGGCACTCTTGCCGATTTGAGGCTCATTTTTCGCTTAGCTATAGAGCATTTTGCCACCGGTATTATTTTGTGTCATAACCACCCCAGTGGCAATCTGAAGCCCAGCCAAGCCGACCTTAGGCTTACCCGAAAAATTGTACAAGCGGGCCAGTTGATGGATGTGGCGGTTCTAGACCATTTGATTGTGGCCGGAGATACGTATTTTTCCTTTGCCGACGAAGGACGCATGCCCAATGTGGGTGTTGTAGCTTAGACCAGTTGTACTAGTTCTTAGAGGTTTATTTCAAAGATGTCAGAGTCCAAGGCTGCTTTGGAAGGCATTTCCTGCTGTTTAAACCGGCGCTTTATGAATTTGGCTAATTTTGCCGCATGGCATTATTGCCCTCCATATTGGTTTTTGCTGGAACCAGGCCTCAGCTCATAAAATGTGCCGCTTTGTTCAATGCCTGGAAGAAGCTTTATAAAGACTCCTGCAGCTTAAGCTGGGTGCATACCGGACAGCATTACGACACCAATATGTCTGAGGTTTTTTTAGATGAGTTGGATTTGCCCCCGCCTTTGGCTCATTTTACTTTGGACAAGTCCATGGATGCCATGGGGCAAATGGCACAAATGATGCATGCGAGTTTTTCATGGCTCAACTCTCATAAGCCTTCCATTGTACTTGTGTTTGGTGATACCAATACCACCCTTGCAGCTGCCCTTGCTGCTGCACGTGTAGGCATACCGGTAGCTCATGTAGAAGCGGGTTTGCGTTCAGGAGATTTTGCTATGCCTGAAGAACAAAACAGGATACTCACCGACCGGTTGAGTCGGTGGCTGTTTGTTAGCTCGGAACAGGAACTGATCCAGTTGAATCGGGAAGGTGTACCTCAAGAAAGCGGTAATTTGAAACCTGAAATTCATGTGACGGGGGATATTATGGCCGATTTGTGCCTTACATGGCAAAAAAAGAAAAATCAGCGCCGGGCAGTTTTGGACTCTTTTAACCTACGGGAGGGGGAATACCTGCTGGCGACCTTGCATAGAGATTTTAATACCACAACCAGGCATTCTATTCTTAATCATTTTCAATCGCTCCAAAACCTGGCAGCGCACATGCGCATGCGCATGCTAGTGTTTGTTCATCCACGGGTGGCTAAGTTGGTGCCTATGGACGATAAGGCCCTACAGGACTTTTCTTCTTTAAACTTTAGTTCTCCTGCTTCTTATGGAACTATGCAACACTTGTTGGCAGGCTGTAGAGCCCTTTGTACGGATTCCGGAGGTTTGCAAAAGGAAGGTGCTTGGCATCAAAAGCCCGTAATTGTACTGCGGCCTTCTACCGAATGGAAAGCTTTGGTTGAGCATGCATTTTGTTGGGTCAATGGCGCGGGTGCTTTGCGGGTTGAGCCTGCCTTAGAATTTATTCAAAACTTTCGTTCGACAGATTTCCCCCTTTTTTATGGTGAAGGGGAGTCTGCCGTTCAAATACTACACCACTTGTTGCGCAGTGAAATACAGTAATATATGGAATCGAGGGAGTTAGAAGTGCTATTGGAAAAGGTGCAAGCAGAGGTTGCCAACCTGATGGAAGGTGACTGCTACCAAGATTGGGACAAAGATGAAAAGTGGCAGTTTATGTTGCATTTGGAGGAGCAATTGGCCGATATGCCTTGGGCTATTGGTTTGCCTTTTGAGCCCGGATTTAGCGAAAAGGGCTTTCCCGAGTCTGTAGAAACCATCAAAGACATGGCTCTTCATCTGCTCAATATGCTTAAGAAAAGCAAATATGACTCAAAAAAGGAAGAAATTTAAATGGTGTCTTGCTTTAAATTTTCGGCGAGTCTTAATTTACCTGTTTCCAATCTTTCAATAAATTGTAGCAACTCTTGATTGGGAAAATGTCCCGCCCTTAGTGCGCCAACTAAAAATGCACACAAATCCCTCTCCGCCATCATATCCATATAGTTAAGGGAGGATTTTAGGCGGTGGCATATTTTGGTTAAAAACTCAGTATCTTTTTGCTTAAAAGCCTCTTTAAACTTAGGCAAGTCTTCATTTAATTGACGAATAAAAGTGTCAATCATCCGTCGAATGAATGCTTGGTCGTCGTTACTTACTTCCCGAAGCAATTGAAATGTTACCGTTTTGCCCATAATTGACTTGGGGCCAAAAGTAACAATGGATAAGAATACTATTGCTGTTTTGGTCTTCTAAGGCAAAATTTCGGCTTATTTGGCCTTTTTGCGGTCGTTTTTGAGCATATTGTAGATGGTGCTCTTAGATATTCCAAGCTTGTCAGCTACCACCAGCACCTTTTGGTCGTATTTGTTTAAATAGAAATGGATGATGTCTCGGTTGTAGTCTTCCAGGCGTTTTTCTTCTTGTAAAAAGCCTGTTTGATTTTTCTGCACTTTATGGATGATGATATCTCTGTCCGCAATTACCTCGGAATTGCTTACCACACAGGCCAGTTCAATCATGGCTTTCAATTCGCGTACGTTACCGGGAAAGCTATATTTTTTGAGCTTTGCCATGGCTTCTTCGCTGAGGGTTTTTACCGGACGGTTGTTTTGGTTAGCATATTGGTTTAAGAAAAATTTGGCAAGATCGGGCAAGTCTTCCATGCGTTCTCGTAAAGCAGGCAAGGAGATTTCCAGCCCCAACATGGAATAATATAAGTCTTCTCTATAGGCCCCTGTTTTTACCAATTCTTCCAGGTTTTTAGTGGTAGAAAAAAGAAAGCGCAAATCAAGCGGTATGGGTTTGGTTCCGCCTACACGCGTTATGACTTTATTTTGAATGGCTTGCAGTAGACGCCCTTGAATGGCCAAGGGTAAATCGCAAACTTCATCGAGAAGAAATGTGCCTCCTTGGGTTTGTTCCAAAAGACCCGGCCTAGAAACAGGTGACTTAGAGTCAGGCCCTTGTTTTTCCGAACCAAACAAGACCTCTTCAATCTCTGTTTCCGGGATTCCAGCAATATTTACCTGAACAAAGGGTTGTGCATTTCTAGCGGACCTATAATGGATTGCCCTAGCTACCATTTCTTTACCGGAGCCGGTTTCTCCGGTTATGGTGATATGGATTTGGGTGTCGGCAGCTTTTTGAACCAAACCAGCTATTTTTTGCATAGTGGCTCCTTGGCCTACCCAGCTATTGGAGGGGTTCAATTGCTCACCAAGCTGCTTCCGTAAATCTAGGTTCTCCTTTTCCAAGGCCGTTGCTTTCGAAATGTTATTTATAACCTTCCAAAGCCTCTCTTTGGTATCGTCGTCTTTTACAATATAATCGTACGCACCTTCTTTAAGCAGCGTTACGGCTGTTTTGATATCTTCTTGTCCAGATATGATAATTACTTTTTGCTCTTGGTTGTAGGCCAAAATTTTCTCTAAAGCCAAACTTCCAGGCATGTCAGGCAATCTGTAATCCAACGTAATCAAGTCCGGATTCAGGTGCAAATTGTCCAAGCACTCTCCTGCCGATTGGAATTTGGTTATTGAGTTTGCAGGAGATATTCCCAAATAGTATTCCAAAAACTCTCCATACCATGGATCGTCCTCAACTATAAATATGGTTAACCCTCCGTGTACCATAAATGACAGGTGTCAGCCGGTGTATCTATTATTAAAAAATAAAGCGCCCACATGTTTAGTTGACCATCTAAGCTTCAATAGCTGCCATACGTTTATGTGAGCCAAAGTTTGGCATCTACTCAACCCTTCAAATGTACACTACCTGTTATTATTTCCAAAATTTAGACAATTAAAAAAGTTGCCGTTCTTGCATGGTAGTTTTGTTTTTTCTTCCTACAAGTCAGTATATCAGTGATTTGGTTTGTTTTTCTTGGGTTTATTGGAAAACTATCCAGTGCTTATTTTTTGTAAATTACTCCAATAGTTAAATAAGAAGGCCTTTTTTAGCTGTTTTGTGTTTCTGGTTGCCGTGTAATGGTTTAGCTAACTTTTACACCCTAAGCTTTCTACTTTTTTTGTGTGCATGCAGCACCTTTGTACCTTTACCTAATGTTGCGATTGGCTTTACCTACCGACCCCCGTTGGGCCCGTGCCGCTCAAATGGATATTTCCGAGATATTAACCGACCATGCTTGGTGTGAGCAAAAGGCAGCCAGCTCTGCCATATCCCTTATGGTTCAATACCCGGAATTCCCGGACCTGGTGAGTCAAATGGCCGAACTCGCACGCGAAGAAATGGAACATTTTAAGCGGGTACATCAGCGCATTCAAGACCGAGGGCTTAGCCTTGGAAGAGAGCGGAAAGACCCCTACGTTCATGCCTTAATTTCTTTTCAAATCAAACAGGGCACCAAGGAGCAAAGGTTAAGAGACAAACTTTTAATGGCTGCCCTAATTGAAGCCCGCAGTTGCGAAAGGTTTAGGTTGCTGAGCGAAGAAATAGCAGACCCCTCTTTAGCCGATTTTTACAGAGAGTTAATGGAAAGCGAGGCTGCTCATTACACCTTATTCATAACCTTGGCCAGAGATTTAACCGGGAGAGAAGCCACCGATGTACGGTGGAGGGAATGGCTAAACTACGAAGCCGAACAAATTCAAAAATTCCAGAGCGGAAAAGGCATACATGTTTAAGGCCTCTCCCTGTAAATGTCCATCGGTCTTTTGGGTCGATCTGCCGCTTGCCAACTAAAACCCTCCAAACGGTAGGCCTTGGGATCTACATCTTCCCATGGAAACATGGTGCCGTAGGGCTCTTCCAAAAACACAATCTTCACTACCTGGTTTTCTTCAATGTAAATATGCATGTTGCGGCAGAACACTTCGTTTAAACCGGTTAGGCTGCTGTCCTCTTCCCTAGGGTGATAAATGCTCCTTCCTTGTTCAAACACATCCAAGCGGTACATGGTATTCTCTCGAAAATAACCATGCATGCGCTCTCCCGCCACCTGATTAAACCGAATGCTGTCGTCTCTGCTAATCATTAAGGCCAAACTGTCTAAATCCAAACCCAAAATTTCACCTTCGGCCATGGTAATGTTTATGCGCTTTGCCGTCATTTGACTTGAGTCGCTCCACATCACCGGCCTACCTCTCAGGCGCATCAATGAGTCGTTTTCGCTGTAAAAAAGGCTATCGCTGGCGCCTTGCAAATCAGACTTGTAAAACTTTACGTGCGCATAAGCTCGGATGGAATGCAAATCCATGCTGTCTCTTTTGCCAAATAGGGTGTCCCCGGTTACAAAAAGGGTGTCTTGGTCAAATACTTGAGTCATAAGCACCGAGTCGGTCACATAATACCTCCTCAAATCTTCCCAAGTTTCAGAAAACTGGCCGGATACAGTGACTTTTTCTACGGTATCTACCAGTAAAACATTTCCAACGCCCTTGCCGTAGCCCGACCTTCGTTCGTAATACAAACTGTCGCCGGTTAGCACCCGCGTATCGGAGGTGACTTTGGCATCTTTATTAAACTGCGCTCTGTCCTGTTTTTTGTCGTACCAGCCGTTTCTGCATTCAATAATGCTGCCCTCACTGTAAATGGTGCTTGGCCCCCTAAAATAGGCAATGTCGCTGCGCGTGTCGTAATGAAGGGTGTCTGAGTAAAGCTGGTATTCGGGATTGGTAATGACCACATCGTCTTTAAAGGTAAAGCTCCGTGTTCGCGTATCGTAAACACCGGTTTTAGAAGAAATGTCGTCTTGCCCGTTGCGTATCTCGGCCGCTTGAGGATACCATACTTTCCCCGTATTTCGGTCATATTCCATTCGGGTGGTTTCCAAACTCACTTGCGGATCAAGCATGCGCACCCTGCTCCAAATTTCGGCCTTGCGGGTGTTGCCATCGTAGTGTAAGCTGTCGCCGTAAAGGCTTAGGGTGTCTCCCTGCCGAATGTGGATGTGCCCAAAAGCATCCATGGAGTTGGTCGACTCATAGATTAATGCAGAGTCGGCATACATAAAGGCACCTTCATGAAACAATACCACCCGGCCACGCAGGGTTTGTATGCTTTGCCCTTCTTCTCTGCTGCCCAACAGCAAGTCGGCATTTCGTATTTCAATTACTTTGCTCGTGTCGCTGCCGGGCTGTTGTGACCAAAGGGTGGAAACAAAAGAGCAAAAGAAAAAGATAAGAAGGAACCTGTAGGCTGTGTGCATTACCGCATTAAGGTTTCGGTTCGACCAGGGCCAATGGACACCAAACGTACCGGAACCCCGCAACTTTGTTCTATGCGTTCAATATATTTCTGCAAACCTTTCGGCATTTCGGTTTTTCCCGGGTTAGCTAAATCTCCCTCCAGCAATTCGGCGGGATCAAAGTCCCAGCCTTCCATGGTTTCGTAGATGGGAGTGGCTGTGCTTAGGTCAAAGGGCATTTGCCTGCTTTCTTTTCCATCAACACCGTATGCGGTGCAAAACTTAACTTCCTTCATGCCGCAAAGCACATCAGCTTTCATCATAGCCAATTCGGTAACTCCATTAATCATTACCGCATACTGCAAGGCCGTTAAGTCTAACCAACCGCAACGTCTGGGGCGACCTGTGGTGGATCCGAATTCATGGCCCTTTGTGCGAATGAAATCGCCGGCATCATCAAACAGTTCAGTAGGGAAGGGGCCACTACCAACTCGGGTGCAATAGGCTTTAAAAATTCCGGTAATGTTGCCCAGTTGAGGAGGAGCCAACCCCAAGCCGGAACAGGCCCCCGAAGCCAGAGTGTTGGAAGAGGTCACGTAGGGGTAACTCCCAAATTCCAAATCGAGCAGGGTGCCTTGAGCTCCCTCTGCTAGTACCTTTTGATCTTGCTTGAGGGCCTCCTGAATCAAGTATTCGGTATTGTCGGTCTTGAGTTGCCTCAATTGATCTACCGCCTCTAAAAAGGCAGCTTCATCGGGTATTTCATCCGGGTTTTCCCAGTCCATGGCTGCCAAAAGCCGTTGATGTTTGGCCTTTAACTTGCCGTACCGTTGGTCAAAGTCCGCCGCAAGTAAATCACCCATGCGCAATCCGTTTCTACCGGTTCTGTCCATATAGGCAGGACCTATGCCCCGCAAGGTGCTTCCAATTTTTTCTTTACCCTTGGCTTGCTCTGAGGCCGCATCCAACAACCGATGGGTGGGTAAAATCAAATGAGCGCGACGGCTAATGACCAATTGCTTTTCCGGAGAAAAGCCTGCAGCTCGCAAACCCTCCAATTCCTTCATAAAGCCAATGGGGTCTAAAACCACTCCATTGCCGACTATATTGAGGCACCCTTCAGTAAAAATTCCGGAGGGAACCGTGTGCAAAACAAACTTTTTGCCCTCAAAGGAAATGGTATGCCCGGCATTTGGGCCACCCTGAAACCTAGCCACCAATTGATACTTGGAGGCTTTTACGTCAACGACTTTTCCTTTGCCTTCGTCGCCCCACTGGAGCCCTAACAAAACATCCGCTTTGGTCATGCGTCTTCTTTGCGTTTGCTGTTTGGGGCTTGTATTTCTTGAAATGCTTCTTCCGGCCCCGAAACCGTAGCAAAAATATGATGAATTTTGGTGAGGATAAAAAGTTCGTTTAAGGAATCGTTGCTGCCGCCAATCCACGCCTCACCTCCGCTGTTTCGACTCATGGTGAGCAGTTTCAGCAACACGTTTAACCCTTCGGAATTGATGTATTCCAAGCCTTTTAAATCCAAATACAAATACAAGGGTTTTTCTTCCCCCAATTGCTCTTGAACGGTCCTTAAAAAACGTTGGGCATCGTAGGCCGACAAAAGCTTGCCTTCCAGCACCAAAACGTGTAAGGGTGCCTGCGTGCTATCGATTTGGTAGGAAAAGGGGTTTTCTAAGTCCATGGGGCAAGGTAAGGAAATATACGAATGATTAATGATGAGTGATGCAGGAGACGCAGTATCTTGCATCTCAAAAGGCTCAACTTGTTTTCAACAGCCCATCCCCAACCGCTCTTTTGTCCTTACCTTTATCTTTCAACCTTATTTTTCTTTATGAAGTTCCTTTGTTTCTTGCTCACCCTTCTTTGGTCCGCCGGACTTTATGCTCAATCCGTACGCATTGCTTCCTCTCCCGGACAGGCCGACCCCAGCGCCGGTTTGGATGTGGATTTTAACGACCGAGGCCTGCTACTGCCCAGATTAACCACCACCCAACGCAATGCCATCGCCAATCCTGCCGATGGGCTTCAAATATTCAATACCACCAGCCAATGCATGGAAGTCTTTATTTCCAACAGTTGGTTTGCAGTGGCTTGCCCTTGCCAAAATTTTCCCAACGCTCAGTTTTCGTTTTCTCCTGCCAATCCTGGAGCAGGAAATTCGGTGAGCTTTAGTCCCCAGCAATCGGGACTGCAATACCAATGGTTGTTTGCCTCCGGTACACCGGCCTCTTCTTCCCAAGCCAACCCTTCCGTTACTTGGGCCAATGCTGGTACTTATTCGGTGGTGCTTCAGGTGACCGACAACCAAGGATGCGCCGCATCCGATACCCAAAATGTGGTGGTGAGCAGCTGCCCGACTGGTTCTCAAACCTTTACAGCCAATGGTATTTTGGCCTCAGGGAGCATCCAAAGCTTTACGGTGCCGGCCTGTGTAACTTCGGTTACCGTTGAGGCCTGGGGCGCGCAAGGGGGAAGCACCTCCAACACCAACGGCGGTTTGGGCGCCTACATCAAAGGTGCCTTTTCGGTTTCGGGCGGTGAAGTCCTCCGCGTGTTGGTGGGTCAGCAAGGCGAAGCCGGCTCTTCGGGCCACGGCAACTGCGGTGGCGGCGGTGGCGGCTCTTTTGTGACCCGCAGCAACAACCAGCCCATGGTGGTAGCCGGTGGTGGGGGCGGTGCAGGAACTGCTTCCATCATCAGCATTCGTACGCCCGATCCGGGACAATCCGGAAACAGCGGAACGGCAGGAAAAGGAAATGGAATGCCCGGAGGCACCGGCGGAAATGCCGCTCCGGGAGTTTGTGGAAATTGTGGAGCGACCAATGGAGCCGGTTTGCAGAGCAATAGCCAAGCCTATGGCAGTACTTATGGAACCTCAGCCATTGCCTTTACCAACGGCGGAGGGGGTTCTACCTCAAGTAGTGGATACGACGGTGGATTTGGGGGTGGCGGAGCAGGAGCTTTTGGTGCCGGCGGCGGCGGCGGCTATTCCGGTGGGGGTTCAGGAAACTATTCCGGTACCACGGACAACAGCGGCGGCGGCGGTGGCGGCTCTTTTAACGGCGGCACCAATCCAAGCAATCAAGCCGGAGTGAGGAGTGGGAATGGGCAAGTAATCATTAGTTGGTAAGACCGGCCAGGGACCGGCACGGAAAGCCCGGATGACGACGGCGGATGCCAAGGCAGGCCTGCCGCGGTGGAGCTTTGCGGAACCCCGGCAGAACTAGCCTTGGCTCCGCTGGCGGCACCGGACTTGGAGGGAGGGCCCGGCAGGCCGCCCAATGAAACCTACAAATCCCTATTTGCGTATCTTTGACTTTGCATGGAAAGCCACAAAATCGATGACTATTTGGCCGAAGAACAGGCCGAAATCAAAAAGCAATACCGCGCCCTGTTGCGTGCTGCCGGCAAAAATGTGGACAAGCCGGAGGACAAAAAGCGCATTCGTAGGGCCTTTGATTTGGCCGTAGATGCCCACAAAGAAATGCGCCGAAAGTCAGGAGAACCCTACATTTATCACCCCATTGCCGTGGCGCGCATTGTATCCGAGGAGATGGGTTTGGGTGCCACCAGCATCATTTGTGCTTTGCTGCACGATACGGTAGAAGACACCGAAATTACCCTCGAGGATATTGAGCAGTTTTTTGGCCCAAAGGAATCTAAAATCATCGATGGGCTGACCAAAATGGAAGGGGTATTTGACCATACGCAATCCATTCAGGCCGAGAATTTTCGGAAAATTGTGCTTACCCTTGCCGAGGACATACGGGTGATTCTTATAAAAATCGCCGATCGACTGCACAACATGCGTACGCTTACCCATATGCGGCGCGACAAGCAACTTAAAATCGCCTCTGAAACGCTCTATTTGTATGCGCCTTTGGCCCATCGCCTTGGCCTGTACAACATCAAAACGGAGCTGGAAGACTTGAGCCTCTGCTATTTGGAACCCGAAGCTTTTGCCGATATTGAAGCCAAGCTCGAAAAAAGCAAAGAAGTGCGCGATCGCTTCGTTACCCATTTTGTGTATCCAATCCGCAAGGCCCTAAAAGCACAAGAAATTGATTTTGAAATAAAAGGAAGAACCAAGTCCATTTATTCCATTTACAATAAGATTCGTAAGAAGGGTGTTCCTTTTGAGGAGATTTACGACATTTTTGCCATCCGAATCATTTTGGATGTGCCGCCCGACCGCGAAAAGGCTGAAATTTGGCGCACCTATTCTCTGGTCACCGATGTGTATCAACCCAAGCCGGACCGCCTGCGCGACTGGATTAGCTTTCCCCGGGCCAACGGCTACGAAAGTTTGCACGTTACGGTGATGAGTCCCACCGGCAAATGGGTGGAAGTACAAATCCGTAGCCGGCGCATGGACGATATGGCCGAAAAGGGCTATGCCGCCCATTGGAAGTACAAAGAGAATCAAGCCGAATCGGCCATTGACGAGTGGATTACCCGCGTGCGCGAAATGCTCGAAAGCCATCAGGAAGGGGAAGCCCTCGATTTTATGGACTCCTTTAAGTTGAATTTGTACAACGAGGAGATTTACGCCTTTACACCTAAGGGAGAGCTGCGCACCATGCCCTCGGGTGCCACGGCCCTGGATTTTGCCTACGACATCCATTCCGAACTGGGCGACCACTGCCTTGGCGCCAAGGTCAACAACAAACTGGTGCCGCTAAGCTATGTGCTCAAAAGCGGCGACCAAATTGAAATTCTAAGCTCCAAAAAGCAAAAGCCCAAAGAAGATTGGCTCAGCTTTGTGGTGACCGGCAAGGCCCGCAGCCGCATCAAAGCTGCCCTCAAAGACGAAAAACGCCGCATTGCTGCCGAAGGAAAAGAAGTATTGGAACGCAAACTGCGCCGCCTCAAAATTCATTTTACAGAGGACGACCTGCCCAAAATGCTTAAATACTTTTCGGTAGACGATCCCTTGGAATTTTATTTTCAAGTGGGTACTGCAGCCATCAGCTCCCAACAAATCCGCGATTTTTATCGGGCAGAGAGCAACCGCAGTTGGTACCGCTACCTCACCACCAAGTTTAAGCGCAGCCAAATCAACGAAAAGGCCGAGGACAAAGACCGGCAGCTGCTCAAAAAGCTCAAGCAAGAAGAGAATCAACTGCTGATTGGCGACAATTTAGAGAAGTTGGACTATAGCCTGGCACCCTGTTGCAACCCCATTCCCGGCGACGAAGTGTTTGGCTTTGTTACCGTGGGCGACGGCATTAAAATCCACAAAACCAATTGCCCCAACGCCGTACAGCTGCTCTCCAACTACGCCTACAGAGTGGTGAAAGCCAAGTGGACCAGCTCCGACGAACCGGCTTTTTTGGTGGGGATACACGTAACCGGCGTGGACGATGTAGGCATAGTAAACAAAATTACTCGCCTCATTTCCAATCAAATGAAGGTGAATATACGCTCTTTGAGTTTCGACTCAAATGATGGTATCTTTGAAGGCAGAATGACCCTGTTTGTGCAACATACCCTGCATTTGAACGAACTCATCGGCAAATTGCGCGATTTGGAAGGGGTTATTGACGTGGAACGCATTACCCCAGAGCACCCAACGGCATGAATCAGAACCAGATGGACGAAGTGCGCGACATTTTTAGTCGTTATTTGGAGGCCAATGGCCACCGCAAAACCCCGGAACGTTTTGCCATCCTTGAAGAAATTTACAGCCGCAACCACCATTTTGACGTGGAGGAGCTCTTTAAATCCATGAAAGAGCGCAACTATAGGGTGAGCCGGGCCACCGTGTACAATACCTTGGACCTTTTGCTGAATTGCCATTTGGTGCGCAAACACCAGTTCACCGGCAATTTGGCCCAATACGAAAAAAGCCACGGCTACAGCCAGCACGACCACCTTATTTGCAACCAATGCCACAAGGTTACCGAGTTTTGTGATCCGCGCCTACACCATATCCAAACCGGCGTGGGCGACTTGCTGGGGTTTCAAATCAAACACCATTCCTTTATTCTTTACGGGGATTGCAACCAATCCGATTGCCCGGATCGACCGGATGCCTCGTAGGGACGCAAAATCTTGCGTCTCAAATTAAAGACGCAAGATTTTGCGTTTCTACGACATCGGCATCCGCGCCTGCGCCGTCCAATCCAAGGACCCCTTAGCCCCGCTCTGATATTTCATTAGCCCCGCCATGGCAATCATGGCCGCATTGTCGGTGCAATATGCCAATTTGGGGATGTGCAATTCCCAGCCTTTTTCCGTGCAAGCCTCCAGCAAAAAGCCCCGAAGCCCTTTATTGGCCGATACCCCGCCTGCCAGCACCACCCGATGCACGCCCGTGGCCTCAACCGCCTCTTGCAGTCCCTTCCACAAAGTGGCAATAATCGCATCCTGATAATCGCGCGCCAAATCGGCCAAAGCTTGTCCCTCAGGAACCGCTTTCTGCTTTTGCAAGTACTGATACAAACTGGTTTTTAGTCCCGAAAAACTAAAATGCAGCGGTCCGGCCTTAGGCACGGGGAAGCGATGATTTCCCGGGCAACCTTGCGCGGCCAGGCGATCGATTTCCGGTCCCCCGGGATAGGGAAGACCCAGCAATTTGGCGGCCTTGTCAAAGGCTTCGCCGGCGGCGTCGTCCAGGGTTTGACCCAGCAGTTCCAGACGGGTGGGGGAGTGCACCAGCACCAATTGCGTATGCCCCCCCGACACCGTAAGGCTCAGAAAAGGAAAATCGGGAGGATTTTTGCCATTGATTTCCGCATCCTCAATAAAATGCGCCAGCACATGCGCTTCCATGTGGTGCACATCGATAAGCGGAAGGTTCAGCGCCAAGCTAATTCCCTTGGCAAAGGAGCTGCCCACGAGCAGCGAGCCCAGCAGGCCGGGACCACGGGTGCAGGCAATCAGTTCCAAATCCTCCAGACGGCATTGCGCTTGCGCCAGGGCCTGATGCACCACCGGCAGAATATGGCTCATATGGGCACGGGAGGCCAATTCGGGCACCACGCCACCGTATTGTCGGTGCACCTCCTGATTGGCGGTGACGTTGGCCAGAACCCGCGAGCCACTAAGCACGGCCGCAGAAGTATCGTCGCAGGAGCTTTCAATGCCAAGAATAAGCGGTGGACGCATGAGGCAAAGGTAGGATATCTTCGTATGATGAGTAACGACCCAACATCTTGCGTCTCAAACCGTAGTAAAGACGCAACATTTTGCGTCTCTAACCCCAACATCTCGCGTCTCAAAAAATGCGTTTTGGGCCTTCCTTCCATAGGAAACCTAAGTTCCATATCCGCCCCTTTTCATCGGTCAGGCCCTGCCCCAAGCAAGCCGATCTAGGGCTCCGGTGGTTCCGCAAAGCTACACCTCCTCGCCCAAGTTCGGCTAGCCTGGGTCAGGCCCGGGCCCTCTGTGGGGGGCGGGAGGCGCAACAAAAGGGAGGTACAGACGCATTGTCATGCGTCGAAATGGGTGTACAGACGCATTGTCATGCGTCGAAATGGATGTAGAGACGCATTGCCATGCGTCTACAGCAAGAGGGCAGCGACGCATTGCCATGCGTCGAAATGGGGGGTGCAGCGACGCATTGTCATGCGTCGAAATAGAGGCAGCGACGCAACATGTTGCGTAATGGTGTTGTGGTCTATGGAGACGCAAAATCTTGCGTCTTTACATCATTCATCATTCCCTCTATGTACTTTTGTTTCTTATTCTGCGTTTGGCACCTAATGACATCGACCGAAGCTCCAAAATCTGCTCCTGCTAAGGCTCCAAGAAAGGGCCGGTTCTTTCGGCGTGTCGGTCGCATTTTCCTCGGTTTTTTTCTCTTTTTGCTTAGCCTGCTTGTGGCGCTGCAACTGCCTTTTGTGCAATCTTGGTTGGGTAGCTTGGCTGCCGATTGGCTCAGCAATAAAACGGGACACGAGGTGCGGGCAGAAGCACTTCGTATCGATTTCCTGGACTTGGCGGTCGATTTAAAGGGCCTGTATTTGGGTGATTTGCATGGCGATACGCTGATCTTTGCAGAGCATCTGCATGCGGTTTTGGGGGAGGTGCAACAGGAACGCCGCGCTATTGTCATTGACGAAGTGGCGCTCGAAGACGGGGGGATTTTTTTGGTCAAGTATCCCGGAGAATCCGGCATGAACCTCGATACCTTTTTGGCAAGGCTTAAACCTGAGCAGCCCGATACCCTTTCCACCACCGAGCCATGGATTATAGAATTTGATAAGGTGCGCTTGGATCGCGCGTCTTTTCGCCTTCAAAATCCGGAAATTACGGGTACCGAGGCCGCGTTTCAGCCCTCCGATATTGGCCTGAGCGATATTTCGGTTACGGTGCATAGTTTTCATGTGCGGCACGATACGGTTATGATGCATGTGGATTCCTTGGTGGCTTGGGATAAGGGAGGAGCTCAACTGCGGGCACTGAATGGGGATTTCTTGTATTGCAAACATCAGTTGAGTTTGGAGGATTTTTCCCTCAGTACCGGACGAAGTACGATCCGGGGCTTTATTTCCATGAGTTTTGAAAATCCAAAGGCCTTTCAACATTTTGAAGAAGAGGTAGATTTACATGCTCAATTGGCCCTTTCCAATGTACACATGGGCGATATTGCCTGGTTTGCGCCTGGTTTGAAAGGATTGGAAAGCAGCTTTAGAATCCGCGGAAAAATCAAAGGGCGACTCAACGACCTAAAAGCCGATGGTTTGCGGATTTTGTTTGGTTCGGTAACCCAGCTCGATGGGCGTTTGCACTTAAAGGGCCTGCCGGATATCCAAAACACGCACATGGATATCGATTTGGACCGCATGGTAACCAATGGCTACGATTTGGAGCGAATTCCCCTGCCTCCATTTCCTGAACAACGTTATGTGCAGGTACCTGCTGAGCTCAAACGCTTGGGTGTACTAAAGTTTAATGGTCATTTTGATGGCTATTTGCGCGATTTCAATGCGTTTGGGCAGCTCCAGACCGGCCTAGGTAGTGCTTCGCTTGATATGCATATGGTGCAACCGGCCAAAGGCCTTCCTTATTATGAGGGTTCCCTAGACTTGAAAAAGTTTCAGGCCGGAGCTTTGACCGGGAATCAGCTGGGGCTGGGCATGGTTAGTGCCTCCGGCGAAATCCGTGGCGAAGGTTTTTCCGGTGAAGACTTTTTTGCCGCTTTTGATGGGGGAGTAAGTCTTTTGGAAATTAACGGATATACCTATCAAGGCCTGGTGGTTAATGCCGATGTGGGGCCTGGGGTGTTTACCGGAAGGGTTTTGGTGGACGATCCCAACGCCAAATTGGACTTTAACGGCCGCATCGATTTCAGTCAAGAAAAGCCCTCCTTTGACTTTATTGCCCGGCTTAGCGAAGTAGATTTAGGTCGTTTGAACGTAATTGCTTTGGATAGCAGCAGCAGCTTGTCTACCAATATATACATAAACGCCAGCGGAGACGAACCCGACAACATCATGGGAAGTTTAAGGGTAGACAACACCCGCTTTTCCTTAGGCAGCCGGGAGTACCAAATGGATGAGCTTACCCTCAGTTCCGAGCTGCTTCCGGAGGGAAAAACCTTGTCTTTGCATTCCGACTTTATCGATGCCGATGTTGATGGACAGTACCGCTTTGTGCCCTTGTTTCAACATTTAGGCAATCAGTTGGCCGCCATTAATCCTTCTTCGGGTTTAGAGAGGATTGAAATTTTGGACAGCTTGCCCCAAAACTTCACTTTTTCAGTGCACTTAAAAGAGACTGCTGCGCTTACCGATTTGTTTGTGCCGGGCTTGTCCATTCATCCCAATTCCATAGCCTACGGCCAATACAACAGCGAAGCGCGCGACATACGCCTAAACGTGCGCAGCGGCAAAGTGCAATGGAAGCAATGGGAACTGGACAGCTGGACACTTAGGGCCGATACCCGCAACGATTCCCTCACCGTTAAAACGCGGGTGGCGCATGTGCGCATGAGCGATAGCTTGCAGTTGGACCGCTTTATGGGTAGGATACAGTGGTTTCGCGATACCTTAGCGTTTGATTTGGGCTTCAGCAACGAAACCGACAAGCTCAATGCGCTGAGTTTGCATGGTACCACACGCCTCGGAGACAGCCTCGGTTTGCCTGTGGAATTCAGCAAGAGTTACGGTTATTATCAAGACGGGTTATGGCGGCTACAAGATGGGGCTTTTGTGTTGTTGGGCGCCGACCGCTTGGCCTTTAGAGATTTTAAGGTGGAATCAGAGCGGCATAAGCTGCCTCTGCTCAGTATTTCCGGAGCCGCAGGACTAAACGAAAAGGAAAAGCTGGACATTTCCTTCGCCGATTTCCCGGTGGAATTATTGGGAGAATTTATTCCGGGAGGAGGATTGGAACCTTCCGGAAATTTATCGGGCACGCTCTCGCTATACCGGCTGTTCTCCGAAGAAATGCCCTTAATGACCTCCAATTTGAGGGTAGACCATTTGTCAATGAATGGCATGGCCTTGGGAAAGCTTAGTGTGGACAGCCGCTTTGGGGCCGAGGGCAAAGTATTGGAAATTGGTGCACTTCTGCAAAAAGATGGTGTGGATTTGCTAAAAATTTCCAAGAGCAAGGTGCGGCCATTTGAGCCGGAGCAGCTCTTAGATATAGAAGCCAAAATAGAGGGCTTGCCTTTAGAAGCCATAAAGCCATTTGGCGGTGATTTGTTCAAAAGTCTTTCCGGAAAAGCCTCCGGACGCTTGTTGGTAAAGGGCAGTGGAGACAATCCCCAAATCAATGGTGCCCTGTATTTGACCAAACCCCAAATGAACTTGGCCTTTTTAAACAGCCCCATGAAGCTGGATTTAAAAGGCGAGCCTATTTTGTTTACCAGCCATTCCATCA
This sequence comes from uncultured Candidatus Competibacteraceae bacterium, assembly GCA_964545365.1. Lineage (GTDB taxonomy): Bacteria > Bacteroidota > Bacteroidia > CAIKAF01 > CAIKAF01 > CAIKAF01. Next base: position 31,570 of record CAZJFM010000022.1, read on the forward strand.
TTTTGCCGGACATCCGTATTACCGACAGCAAAGAAGGTTCCGCTCACTTGATTGGTGTATTGTTTCATAGAAACTTCGCCGATTTGGACATGCGCCTGAACTTGGACCGCATCAAGAATTTTCAGGCCATGGCCACTACGGTCAAAGACAACGAACAGTTTTACGGCAAGGCGGTGGTAACCAGTCAAGATCTGGTTCCCAAAGGCAATGGTAGAGCAGTGGAAATCAGCGGTCCTCTCAACGATTTGTACATCAAAGCCAATTTGGAGGTGGGGGCAGGTACCTCCATCAATCTACCCATATCGGGCGGGGCAACTGCCCAGGAAAATAACTTTGTACGCTTTGTAGACCGCGACAGCATGCAAATCAAAGGCAAGCTTGGCGGGAGTCAAGACAAAGCTGCGCAGGTCGATGAAGGAAACCTAACCATTGAGCTGGATTTGCGCACCACGGCCGAGGCTGAGTACCGCGTAATTTTTGATGAAACCGTGGGCGATGTACTCACCGCTAGAGGCACTTCCGACCATTTGGCCATTACCTTAGACATGAAGGATCGTTTTGAAATGGACGGCACCTTTACCATTGCCAAGGGCGATTATCTGTTTACCCTTTCCAACTTGGTCAATAAGCCGTTTATCATTAAACCCGGCAGCTTTGTTACCTGGAGCGGTGATCCGCTTGAGGCCCAAATCAATGCCACGGCCATTCATCCGGCGCGGGCTTCTTTATATCCTTTGGTGTCGCCGTTTACCAGCGACCCTGCTCAAGCCGAACGCTACCGCAGAGCCAGCAGGATATTTTGCGAACTTAATTTGACCGACCGATTGATTGATCCGCGCATTGGTTTTGGCCTTTCCCTCCCAGACGAGGACGAAAGCACCCGTGCTTTGGTACGTTCGGTCATGAATTCGGAAGAAGAGGTCAATCGCCAGGTGTTTTCGCTGTTGATCATCAATTCGTTTTTGCCACCGGAGTCCATTGGTTCCGGAGGTTTGGGTGGTGGTGCCCTGGCGGCCTCAGGTTTGGGAAGCAACTCTTTAAGTTTGTTGAGTGGACAGCTGAACAATTGGTTGGGCAAAATCACCAAGGATGTGAACATCAATTTGGATTATCAGGCGGGCGAACAAAACAGAGCCGAGCGGGTGATGGTAGGTTTGCAAACTCAGCTGTTTGACAACCGGGTAATCATCGATACCGACCTTGGCGTGGGTGGGGGCGATCAAAGCCAAGCCGACAATACCAATACGGTAGTTGGAAACGTAAATGTGGAGGTAAAGGCCACCGAGGACGGACGTTTGAGGATTCGGGCCTTTAATCGAAGCAACGAATACAACCTGCTTAAAAACAGTGTGCCTTATACCCAAGGGGTGGGCTTGAGTTATCAGCGAGAGTTTGATGCATGGTCCGATTTGTTTAGGCCATCCAAAACCAAGGACAGCTTAAAGGTTAGACCACCGGATGGCACCGAAAAGCAAGAAACAGAGCAGCAACCCGAACTCATCAACGATTCGGATCCGGAATATTTGCAGCAGCAGAAAGGAGCCTTTGATGGCGATGGGAATGCGCCAACGCCGCCTCCAAATCCGACACCCCCTAAGGGTATTTTGGTTCCGGATCCTACGGATATGGAATAGGGTGAAGGATGAATGGTGAATGATTAGGAGTGAGGTAAAGACGCAACATCTTGCGTCTCATTACGGGTGAGGTAAAGACGGGATGCCTCCCGTCTCTTAATGATGAATGGATTCTGCGTGCCCTTACACCGCGACAGCGATTTCACGCAAAGTCGCCAAGCCGCAAAGGGGCGTTTGACGGCGCCAGCTATTTCACGCCTTGGTTCTTCCGCGCTAGAGCCTTTGCGCCTCCGCGTCTCTGCGTGCCCTTACACCGCGACAGCGATTTCACGCAAAGTCGCCAAGCCGCAAAGGGGCGTTTGACGGCGCCAGCTATTTCA
>CAZJFM010000022.1:33623-36468 GCA_964545365.1 uncultured Candidatus Competibacteraceae bacterium
CGCAAAGGGGCGTTTGACGGCGCCAGCTATTTCACGCCTTGGTTCTTCCGCGCTAAAGCCTTCGCGTCTTTGCGTGCCATTATACCGCGCTAAGGGTTTCACGCAAAGTCGCCAAGCCGCAAAGGGGCGTTTGACGGCGCCAGCTATTTCACGCCTTGGTTCTTCCGCGCTAAAGCCTTCGCGTCTTTGCGTGCCATTATACCGCGCTAAGGGTTTCACGCAAAGTCGCCAAGCCGCAAAGGGGCGTTTGACGGCGCCTTCTATTTCACGCCTTGGTTCTTCCGCGCTAAAGCCTTTGCGCCTCCGCATCTCTGTGTGCCCCTTTTCCGCGCTGAAGCCAAACCGGTAAATTGCATTTAAACCATCAATCCAACCACCCTTTGGGATAGCCCACTTTTTCCAGACACAAGCCCTGTGCCGGTGCGCTTGGCCCTGCGGCACGACGGTCTTTTGCTTCCAACACCTGCTGCAAATGCTCGGGAGGATATTTCCCTTGACCAATTTGCACCAAGGTGCCTACCAAGGCACGCACCATATTACGCAAAAAGCGATCGGCTTCGATATGAAATTCCAATACATGGTCTTTTTGTTCCCAAGCCACCTCTCTAATTTCGCACAGGGTGGTGCCTGCATCGTGGTGGCTCCGGCAAAAACTTTCAAAGTCCCGATGCTGAAGCAACAGTTGCGCAGCTTTTTCCATGGGCTCTATTTCGGGAAAAGGATATATCCGCCAGGCCATGGCTTGCCAAAACGGGTCTTTGCGGGCCAACATTCTATAGGTATAGCGTCTATAAACCGCAGAAAAGCGGGCGTGCCATTCTTGCGGTACCATCTTGGCGCGATGTACAGCAATGTCCTGCGGCAAAATGGAATTGAGTTTATGGACCAAATCTTTAGGGCCCATAGAAAGGTCAGGCAAATCCATATGCACCCAAAGCGAGCGTGCGTGCACTCCCGCGTCGGTTCTGCCGGCTCCCAGCGTTTCGACCTCTTGGCGTAACAGCAAGGCAAGGGCTTCTTCGAGGCATTGCTGCACGGTAGGGGCATTGGGTTGCCTGGCCCAGCCGTGGTAGGCTCCTCCCATAAAGGAAACTTCCAAAAACCAACGCTGCTGCATCAATCTCCTTTTTCGTAGGCTTCAATGGCATTGCGCCAGCTTTCCGGCATGGCCATACTGGCTTGTTGTGCATAATCGTAACACACCATAAGGGTGTTGCCTTCGGCTGCCAGCATTTCGCCTTCCGGCAACTGCTTCACCAAGCGGTAGCGCATGTTAAAGCTTCGAGAGGAGATATGGTCTACCGTTAAATACACCCACAATTGGTCTTCTAAAAAAAGCGGCACCTTGTAGTTGATTTCGGCACGGGCCAAAATAATACCTTCCTTGGACCAATCCACCAAACCGGGCAACACTTCGTTAAAATACGAAACCCGGCCTTGCTCCATGTACGACAAGTAGTTGGCATTGTTTACATGTCCCAACATATCTGTATCCGAAAAGCGAATGGCTACTTGTGTTTTGTGGCGAAACATTAGGCAATCGGGTTAAGTGAAATGGAAAAAATAATGGTGGAAGTAATGTCCTTGCCGTAATAAAACTTATCTAAGACCTCATACATGTGTTTTCCACGGAAATAGGAAGTGTGCAGCTCAGAATCCTCCCGGAGCGCCCACTGAATGGTGTAACTGTTTTTAGTTTGCCTATTGGTGCGCACATAATCTGCCATTTTGTGGGTGGCATCCAACACGCCAAAACCTTGCAGTTCATGAAACAAAAACGATTGTTTGTGCCTCGGATTTATGGTCACCAATTTAAGGCTTCCTTCTTGCTCGTTTCCTTCATATTCAAAGCGCAAATGCTCTAAGTCCATGCCCAACAATTGAGCAATTTCGGTTTGTAAACCAAACAAGGTTTCCTTCAATGATGCCATGCCAATTCAATTAGACTTCAAAGGTACGGGCATTTTCTAGCCTGCATATACCTTTAGCGCAATTCCTTTGCGCAAACGCACCAAAAACTTACCCAAAAATAAGGCACCAATACCACAGCACACATGCCATAAAAAATGAGTGCCCATGGGCAACCAGCTAAAATCGCGGTCAATAACTCTAAACCATAAAGCCATTCCAAAAAGGCCAACCGCAGCAAGCAACCAAGGGCTATGCCGCCAAGCCATTCGTTGCAAACAAAGCAAAGCCGGTAAAAACATAAACACGCCCCGCAAAAAATAATTGAGATTGATACCGGGTGTACCGGAAACCAACAATCCGGCCAGCACAGAGGCCGCTAGGAACAACAGCAAAGCCAACCAAGCCCAATACAGCCCCAGCAGTTGCTTCCATAAAAACCAGCCCAGCCCCAAACACAGCAATAAAATGGGCATTACATCCAGATATAGAAAGAAAGGCGTACTGCGCAACCCATGGTAAAGCGCACTGCCTAAGCCGCCTACAAACAGCAAAGGTGCACAGAAATACAGCAAAAACGGACCCACAGAACCTACCTTTCTATGCCGCCAAATCAACCAAAACACAGGCAACCAAAACAGCAGCGACGACCAGGCATTCCAAGGCTCCAAAAACAGGCCATCTACCAAAGGCTCCTGATAAATGGGCCCCCCATCTTGAATTCGATAAAGTAAGGGTTCTTTCATTCTATGGAAGCAACGCCTACAAGATAATTATGTTTTTAGGAATGAGGAATGGTGAATGGTGAATGATGAATGGTGAATGGTGAATGATGAATGATGAATGGTGAATGGTGAATGATGAATGGTGAATGATGAATGGTGAATGATGAATGGTGAATGATGAATGATGAATGGTGAATGATGAATGGTGAATG
>CAZJFM010000023.1:0-34275 GCA_964545365.1 uncultured Candidatus Competibacteraceae bacterium
CCAGTAAACAGCTTGGGAGAGAGCTAAGGCACAGCCTAATCCAAACAAAACTATTCTATAACTCTCAGCTACGAAGGTGCTCCAAGTCTGTAGCAGACAAAACGCTTGTTTGCTTTGCCAAATGTACTCCGGCCATTTATTCTGCTACCTGAACGGCTTTCCCAAAGTCAAAGGTCAAGGTAAAGCGCAAGGTGTTGGCCAATGGATTGGTTTGACCTAAAGCGAATAGGTAAGAAAAATCCAAACCAAACACATTGTAGCGCACGCCGGCTCCCAAAGTAATGTACCTGCGGTTCCCCTTCAAAGGGTTTTCGTAGAAAAACCCGGAACGAACCGCCAGGGTTTTGTTGTACCAATATTCTGCGGCAACACTCCAAACAAACTCGTCCCACTCTTCTGAAAATCCTCCGGGCGCATCCCAGAAACTTGAAATCATTCCGGTCAATACCGGACGATCCGGGTCTTGACCCTCCAAAATATTCTTGTCTGAATCACGAATCGGAGGGGTAGGTACCATCAGTTTGGACATTTCCAAAGACAGCATAAAGCTGTTGTAGTCATCAATTTGAATGGTGTTTGATCCACCCACTCTAAGGTTTACGGGAAGCCAGTCCGCTGCTGTTTGCGCTTCATTGTAACGGATTTTGGATCCAATGTTTTGCATGGTTACCCCAAAGCGCCATATTACGTCTCTTTTGAGAATTTTTTGCTCCTCGTCTTGAAAATAGAATCCAAAATCTCCACAACCGGCAATACCGGGACCGGTGGCTACTCCTCCAACTTGCTGTCCTAAAGTCAAATTAGAGTACACAAAACGAAAAGCGGCCCCTAGGGCCCATTTTTTGCTCAATAGCAAGGAACCGCCGGCGTCTACCGAAAACTCGTTGGGCGTATAATTCCCTTGAAAAATCCCTTCATTGTTCGTAAAGGTGATGTCTCCCAAACTGAAATACTTCAAAGAAGCACCTAGGGTAAACCGGTCGTTCATTTTGCGGTAAAAGCTCACATAAGCCAGGTTGATATCCGGCACCAAGTTTCTTAGCCAGGGGGTGTAGGACACCGATAGGCTCATATTGTCTTCTACAAAACCCAGTTTGGCCACATTCCAGTGCATGGCGTTGGCGTCCGGAGCCGTAGCTACCCCCTGATCTCCCATGCCACCTGCTCTGGCGTCCGGTCCAATAGCCAAAAAAGGTACGGAGGTGGTTACGGTGCGGGGAACGGTGCCATACACAAAACCTGCAACATCTTCATCTGTGTTTTGAGCTTGAACCAAAGCAGGCATGCTAAGCGCAAAGCCAACAGCACAAACCTTACATGAAATCTTTAACATAATGCTATTCTAAACCGGATGGGCAAATATACAACAGCCACCACTTTAACAGAAACCTAAGCGGATTATTGTGTTCTTCCTGAGAAAATGATTTTTCCATGACCAAAAACTTCTTCTCCGGTTTCATCCCGCAGCATTACCCGCACAGCATACAAACCGGCCGATACAGGTTCTCCTGAAGTAGAGGTTCCATCCCAGGTCAATTGAATGCCCTGAAATCCCGTGGGACTGCCGTCCCAGGAGAAACTACGTACCTGCCTTCCGGACAAGTCTGAAATCACAATTTCTGCTTCTAAGTCCCTTCCTTCCAGGTTGTGCTGGAAAGTGATTTGGGTGTTTTCATGAAAAGGGTTTGGCCAGGCTTCTACCCGAATCAATCGCGGATCCTCGCCCACAACGGTAAAACTTAATTCCTTTCGGCTAACGTTATTGCAGCCATCCCACACCTGCAACTCCACGGTGTAGAATCCGGGTGCCAAGTCTTCCAAAGGAAAACGTAAACTCCCACCTGTATAGCTGTTTAAATCGGCCTCGTAGTAGTTATTTAGGTTGTAACTTCGGCTTTCATCGCCAAAAATCGTTAGCCGTATCTCATGACCAATACCGCCACCGGCTGTGTTTATGCCGCTAGGATCGTTTAAGCGGGCAAAAATTTCAGGATTGCCGTGCGTAATTCCCATGTCCTGAAACAAACTATCGTTTAAAAACAACTCTATGTCCGGACCGTCCATGTCTCCCAGGCAATTGCCGCTGGACCCTCCAATCAAAAAGTCCCTAAAGTAGCCATGGGCATCAACCACGCCATTTTCTGCATAATAGCTTACTTTCCCGCTATCCACCAGATAATTGATGTCTAAAGGCACCTTAAAGGCCACACTCCATAAACCTTCGTTTACCGTAACTTTTCCTCTGAATACCACCGAATTTTGCAGCTCAAACGCAAAGTTTTGTCCTCCCGCATCGTTCCGCAGCGTTTTTAACTGCTGAGGTTTGTCAAATACGGTTATGTAAAGGGAACCGTTGAAACTTGAAATCAACTGACTGTCGCGAGTGGCCACTCTTCCACTTAAGCGAACCACATCAGAGGCCATCAAGGTATCGTTAAAGCCAACCTGTGCCAAGGCATTTCCATTTACAGAGTCGGTAAGCACCAAATACCTGGGGTAGGCCAGACGCATGGCCGGATCTCCAAACAATAAAATGTTGTTTTCGCCACCGTCGCAAACAGGGTTGCACTTGCGCGATTCATATAAGATGTCTCCCAATCGGGTATCGCTGGCATCAAAGTCGCCAAAAGTGACTCGGGTAAGCTTTCTAAGGTAGTTTGGAACAACAGGGATGGCCCTTACCGTACTTATTAGGGCAATCCCTCCTTTGTTTTCGCGCAAAAACACCCGCTCCCCGGCCGACAAAAAGGTAGGGTCGTCAAAACGTGTAAACGTGCACGTAGCCGTAGAAAAGAGGGGTAAGGCATGGGTGTTTTCCCAGCCTTCAATATCGTCTATTTGCATCACCCGCTCTGCCGTTAAGCCTGCTTCTCCACCATGACCAATGTAGTTTAAAAACAAAGTGCCTCGATTGATGCGCCGGTTCAAATAAGATTTTGCCTCAGGGTAGCGCTGCCCCGCATCGTTGTTCTGAACAAATGCGTCAATGTATACTTTGTCTACGTTCCAAACCGGATAGTTGTCTCGAAGAAAACGATACATCTCTTCGTTATCGTTCACAAAACTTGCTTCCCAACCTTCCTCCATATCGTCGGCAAACAGGGTAATGCTGTTTCTCCAGTCCCCCAAACAGGCCGGATCGTCCATGTATCGTTGGATTTTTCGATTGTAAGACTCTGCCTCTTGCGGGGTGGTTACCAATATACGTCCAACACCCAGCCAAACAGGAGCCGTACTTGGAACAACACCGTCGCTTATGGAATTGGGGCTCAAGGCCACATAAAAGTAATCCGAAGAGTGCGAACCTCCGCTGCGGCTTTTGGAGTCCCAGGTTTGATATGCCGGCACCAAATTATGGTCAGGTGCTTCAATTCTATCCTTATAGGGCATATACTCAAAACTACCGTCGCCATACAACATCAAAAATCGTGGGCCGTTTTCTTCGCCATGTACTTCAAAATAGGCACGAACATAATCTCGAATGGCACTTACGTCCAGCCCACCGGAGCTGAATTCATTATATATTTCGTAGGTGGTAACCACATGCACCAACATGCCATCCTCCAAGCGATGCAGGTCAGCAAGAGCCTCTGCCTGCGTCTTGAGGCTGGGATGCGCTACCACCAACATGTCCGGTGCCGGCTGATTGTGGATTAAACCATGCAAGTCTTGATTTTGCACCTTGCCAAAAGGTACAGGCTCAGAAAAAGAGGTGTTTTGAAACACCACAAAGCGCTTGGCTTCGACATCTTCTACCCTAAAAAAGCCATAGCCGGAGCCTGAGGCCAAAGGAATTCGGGTAATGGCACTTCGGTCTGTAATGTCCCAAACTTGAGTGCTGCTACTGCCTCCTGCAATCCGAAATTCTGAAAGCCCCGACGCTTGGGCGTCTCTAATCTGGTAAGGCAAGTCCCCCAAGTTTAGTTGCCTACGGTAATGCACAGAAATAAAATCCAACCAGGCCCTCTGGTCTTCGGAACCCGAAAGCGGACTTAGTCGCTCCACTTGAACCGTTAAATTCCCGGAAGCTAGGACATAGGCATAGCCCGCAGAACTTTCCGCGGTGTAGTTGCCGGCATAATTGCTTGATACTTGACCAATATTTACGGTGCCCAACTCTTCTCCATTGGCCAGGTAGCGCATAACGGTATTGCAACCAACACAACGGGCTGCGGCAGCAAACCGAACCGTAGCTTCGCTGCCCACCACCGGCTGTTTTAATTGCATGTTGTAGCTGTAGCTGTTGGTAAAGTTGAAGGATTCTCCCATCCATTTTCGGCCCGAACGAATCAAGTTTCGGGTCTCTTCCTCGACTAGGGCAAAGGCATCACACGAAGAGCTTATATAATCGGGGGTTCCCTCCTTTGACGCACCCGTTGAAACCCTAAGACCATTGCCCGGCCTGCGCGTTACAAAATAATAGGCGGTGTCGGTATATACGTTGCGGTTGTGCAAATAGGTTTGGCCTTCTTTTTCCCAACGCATGGTGCCTTGGCCATAAAACATAAAGAAATCGCCGGGGCCAAAGCTGCCGTCACCGCCGTCGTTCATCTGTACTGCATTTTCCAATAGGTCGTCGGGCCGGGATTCCTGTATTTCTTCAGGCAATCGGGCGCCTCCGTTTCCATAAAGCCTTATTTCAGCGCTGGGCACCGGTCCGGATATCAAGCCATGGGTTTGCAAAAACTCATAGCTCAAACGGTACATGCCGTCTTGAAAAACGCCCACCTTAAGCCAATCGCCCGAGGCCAGTACAGAAGAGCTGGCAAGTGTTTTATCCGTGCTTTTTGCAGCTGTAAGCACTGGCTTTAAAGAGTAGCTAAGGGCAACGCGTTTAGGAATTTGCCACTCATTATCCTTTTGCCGGACCGCCGGACCTGTCAAAAAACCCCGCACTCGCCCCCGCACAGACCAGTAATGGTAGGCTAAGGCCGACTCCACATCGCCAGACTTAAGGTCCATGCCACTTTGGGCTACGAATGGAAGAGGAAGGGGCATCCACTCCAAAACCTTCAACGATACTTCATCGGCACGCGTGTCTTCCGGCAAATGCAAATACAGTTTAGGGCCCTCTTTAAAATCTGTATATCCAAAATCGCAGGATAGCTGCAAAAGCCCTTCTTTTCCTTGCATTTTCCAATGCATTTCCAAGGTATCCTGAACGAACTTTTGGCCAATAAGCCATGGGCCGATAAGAACAAAAACAGCAGAAAAAATAAAGCGAAGTATGTGTTGGCGCATGTATGCGGATTTAAACCGTAATATAACGATTGAACAACAGTTTTGGTATGCAGCTGCTGTCAAAAAATGAAACAGAAATTTAAAGGTAAACATTTTTGAAGGGGAATGTATTGGGCGGCCTATGGGGCTCTCACCCTCCGGCCAGCTTCGTTTGGGCTGCAAAGCCACGGCCTGCGGGGGTTCCGCAAAGCTACACCTCCTCGGCTCGGGCTTTGCTAGCCCGCACTTGCAGGCGCTCCCGGGTTCCATCCCCGGCCGAAAAAATTAAGAAATGATGCCGCATTTTTCATATTTTGCGTGTCTTTCATACGGATTTCGTATTTTTGAACGTTTGTCAGACAATATACCCTCATGGTAAAACAATACCTTCTTCCTGTGTTTGCCGCTTTTATGGCATGGTCTCTGACCACTACGGCGTATGCCCAGGACCCCCAGTTTAGTCAGTTCTACGCCAACCAAATTTATTTGAACCCGGCGTTTGCAGGATCGGTGCGCTGCCCCAGAGTTTCGCTTAACTACCGAAATCAATGGACTGCCATTTCCGGAAATTACCAAACCATGGCCGCCTCTTACGACCAACATTTCGATGCCCTCCAAGGTGGAATAGGTGTTCGGTTGATGCGCGACCAAGCAGGTACAAGCACCATTACCTCCCATAATGTAGCGGTCTCTTACTCCTACCTTATTAAACTGAACCGAAAAGTGAACCTGAGGTTGGCCGCTGAGGTAGGTTTTTTGCAGCGTAGCCTTAATACCGACAACCTTACTTTCGGTGACCAAATCGACGACCGGTACGGTTTTATTTACGCTACTCAAGAGATCTTCGATAACGACGAAAAGCTGTTTGCCGATTTTGCGGCCGGTGCATTATTATACAACCAAATTTTTTACGGCGGTTTTGCCTTCCACCACATCACCGAACCCAACGAAGGTTTCCTTGGAAGCTCAGCACTGCCTTTTAAGTTTACCACGCACTTCGGAGCGATGATTCCTCTGGGTAAAAAACGCAAGTATGCCGGAGATTTGTTCATATCTCCCAATATTTTGTTCCAATTGCAACAATCTTTTTACCAGCTTAATGTTGGATTGTATGCAGGTAAGGGGCCCATTGTTGGAGGTATTTGGTACCGAAACAACGACTCCTTTATAGCCTTGGTTGGCTTGCAGCGCGATACCTGGAGAATCGGTTACTCCTACGATGTTACCATCTCTCGTCTAACCAACCGCACCGCAGGTTCGCACGAACTTTCACTCGGTTTCAAAATTCCTTGCAAACCCGCGCGTCGCAGGTTCCGAACCGTGCGTTGTCCATCGTTCTGATTTGTTTTCAACAATTTTTCATAATTTCCCCCGTTCTAAAGACAGAAATTCGCCAAAAATGAATATCCAACAATCTTTCTTACTCGCTGCCGGAGCCGGACTCCTATTTGCCTCTTGCGGCGGAAACAAAGGAGGGGTGTCTGCTACCACAGGCTGGGCTTATAACGACTACAAAAATGGTGGCTTCGAAGTAATGCCTTACATCGAACAGGAAACAGGCCCCGGTCTTGTGCTTATCGAAGGCGGTACCTTTGTTATGGGCCAGGTAGAACAAGATGTCCTTTACGAATACGACAACATGCCCCGAAGGGTAACGGTTTCTTCCTTTTATATGGACGAAGCCGAGGTTTCTAATGTGGCATACCTCGAATACCTGCACTGGGTAAAACAAGTCTTCGGTGAGGATTATCCGGAAGTACTCAAAAAAGCCATGCCCGATACCTTGGTTTGGCGCTCTAAGCTTGGATTTAATGAGCCTTACGTTGAAAATTACTTAAGGCATCCCGCCTACCATTTTTATCCTGTGGTGGGAGTGAACTGGGTGCAGGCTACAGACTATTGTGCCTGGAGAACCGATAGGACCAACGAGAAAATCCTCATTCGTGAGCGCATCATGGTGCACCACCCCTTGGAACAAATTGCCGAAGAAAACTTCAATACAGAAGCATATCTTGCCGGACAATATGAGCTGGGCTTAAACGACAAACAGCGCTACCAACCCATTAACTTGGTTACCGGCGAAACCCGTAAAGTAAAATGGGAAGATGGTATCTTGCTCCCTAAATACCGCCTACCAACCGAAGCCGAATGGGAATATGCAGCGCTTGCTTTAGTGGGGAATACCGACCCGAGCACAGACCGCGAAATTATTAAAGAAAAGCGCCTGTATCCTTGGAGTGGACACATTGCACGTAACCCTAACGATAATTTTAAAGGCGACTTTGTAGCCAACTTCCGTCGCGGACGTGGAGACTACATGGGTAGTGCCGGTCGTTTAAACGATATGGCTGATATCACCGCACCTGTTTACTATTATTGGCCCAACGACTTTGGTCTGTATCACATGGCCGGTAACGTTTCAGAATGGGTTATGGACGTTTATCGCCCCTTGTCCATGATGGATATGGACGAATTCCGCCCGGTACGTGGAAATATCTTTAAGAAGAAATTGATCGACGACGAAGGCTTCCTGGCAGAAAAAGATAGCCTTGGCCGCCTGCAATACGTTAATGTTACCGAAGACGATGCCGCCGATCGGCGCAATTACACCCGCGCCAACTACCTCGATTTCCAAGACGGAGATTATAACTCCTCTATCTATTATAACGACGAAACCTTCCAAGACCCCGAGCGTAGCAACGACTTGATGTATGAGTTTGGTACTACTACCCTCATCAACAATAAAGCACGTGTGGTGAAGGGTGGCTCTTGGAAAGACCCCGCCTATTGGATGGTGCCCGGTACACGTCGCTACATGGATGAAGAAACCGCTATGGATTGGATTGGATTCCGTTGCGCTATGGATAGAATTGGCAGCCCTATGGGTATTGGCAAAAATACCCGATACAAACACCGGGGAGGCGAACAATACGGCAAGGATCCCGGAAAACTCATGCGACGATAACTATACAACAGACTACAGAAAAATCAGGTACGTTTAAACGTGCCTGATTTTTTTTTGCCGGAGTTTAGGTCTAGGCACTGGCGCGCAAGCTCTTTATGTATAGCTTACGCATTTTGGGGCAAAGTGCCACAAGGATAGAGATTGTTGTTGCGATGCTATTCCTGAGGCAATCCTGCCATGACCGAAGCGGCAGATATCTCTCAATTTATTTGCACCCTAACTTCCACCAACGCCGATATTGCCCTTCCTGTCCTGACCCCAGAGTCAGTTTTTTAACCCTGCCCGCAACGTCATCATGCCGTTCCATTTGTCCTTGCCTTAATTAGCCCCTGACGCTTTCGTCAGGACAAAAGCTTGAAAACACATCGTACCCAAAGATCTCTATTGTGTTTAATTCGTTTTGCTTATCACTTTTAATAACGTAAAGCTGCAGAAATAAATCACGGCTTTAAAAAAACATTTCAGATTTTAATCGCAAGTAATGCAGTAACAGCGACAGAATAATAACTGGTAAACGCGGCTTGAAAATTTCCGATATTATCAGTAATGACAAAGGCTTCGCGCAGCATGTTATATTCAAATGTGCCCGAGAGGCCTAAATCTATTCGCCTCCCAATTGATATATTTAAAGCTGCACCGCCACCACAATAGAAACCAGGCATCAACTCTCCGACACGATAACCGGCACGTGCGAAAGGGTTTACATTTAGGTGTTTGCCCCCAATTTGAATTCCAATTTCTCCATACATAGGTATATTCCATGACGAGATGCCAAACATAGGTCGAACAGATAAACCAACTCCTGTTTTTAAAATACCGGTCCTGAACAAAAATGCGGCATCCATGACCAATGAAGAAGAAATCTCGTAAGGAAAATAGTCCAGTTCCATAAGAGCTGCGCCGCCAAGCCCTATTCGGCTTTCAAAATATTGGCGAGAAGGTGGAGCAATCTCCTGTGCACGACACAATGTCGTTACAGCTGCCATCATTAAAACTAGTAGTAATTTTTTCATAGGAGAAAATTTACGCTAATGTATACTACTTTCGGGGTAAATCCAAGCATTATAATACTCTATCATTTAATTTCTACCTAAAGTGTTTATTGGCGCCGTGCTCAAGGGTTTTTGGGTTTTATATTTTTTATTAACTGGAAAAAGCAACCTCAGCCGCTTCCACAAGCCTAAATCTGCTAGCTCTTTAAAGGAGCTGCAAATGCCAACAATCCAACCACCTACCAATACCTCAACCCTTTCCAACAATAGAGCGCGCTGCTTTTTCCGAGCAACCCGCAGCACCAAGCAACTCGCGAAGTTTTTTGTAATGCTCCAGTTGTTTGTTTCGGCCCCTGGGCTGCAGCAATTGTTGGGTTTCCAGACAAAGGCGCTTCGGATTTAAGTCTTGCTGTATCAATTCAGGAATGGCGGTCTGCTGTAAAAGCAAATTGACCAAGGAAATCCAAGGGACTTGGATCAAGCGACGTGCTATGGCAACGGAAAGAGCGCCTGCTCGGTAACAGACCACTTGTGGTACTCCCAAAAGAGCCGTTTCTAAAGTTGCTGTCCCCGAAGTAACCCAAGCAATATCGGCTTGTTGAAGAAGCTCTGAGCTTTTATCCATGCTTAGCTTAACTTGGAGATTGGGATGTTGGCTCAGGTATTTTTGGTACAGACTTTCTTCTAAATGGCTCATGCCGGCTATTTCGGCCTTAAGTTCAGGTAGCTCCTCCAGGCTTTGGAGCATGATGGGGAGTACCTTTTCGACCTCTTTGGTTCGGCTGCCCGGCAGCAGCACGAGTTTGACGGGTTCGTTGATTTGCTTTTGCGGCATTTCCTTTAGTTCCGGTCGGTCGAGCAAGGGGTTCCCAACATACTGGACCTCCACTTTATAGGATGTATAGAAATCTACCTCAAAGGGGAAAATAACCAAAACCTGGCGGCAGTACTTACGCAAACTATGTACACGACTGCTGTGCCAGGCCCAGACTTGTGGGGGAATAAAGTAGTCCACCCGAAATCCCTGTTTTGCGGCCCATTTCATGACCCTGAAATTAAATCCGGGGTAATCTACAGGAACCACAACGTCGGGTTGGAATCGCTCAATGTCTTGACACACGGCCTTTATTTGGCGCAAAATTCGGGGTAAGTGCTTAATGATTTCGGCAAAGCCCATATAATTTTGCTCTCTTAGGTGCAAAAAGAGCTCCATGCCTTCTTTTAGGCAAGCATCGCCACCCATCCCTCTAAAGGAAGCCTGAGGGTCTAGTTTTCGGATGGCGCTAATAAGCCCTGCGGCATGTTGATCGCCGGAAGTTTCCCCTGCAAGCAGATAATATTTCATGGCTTAAAACCAACCTTCTTCGACGCCAAGCACCAGCACCACATTGATAAAGGCAAAAATAAAGGTAATGAGTAAGACTCCTTTTCCGGTTTGTTCGTAGCGCTTGTTGACCATATACCATCGAAAGGGCAGCAAGTTGGCAGCCACAGAAATAAATCCAAGAACATCCGTAGATACCGGAATGCGCACCTTAAGAACGTTCATAAGAAAAATGGACAGCCCAACAATTAAGGCAAAGGCTAAGGCAGGTACCGCAATTCCCAGCACAGCACCAAACACAAATTGGTCTTTATCAAAGAAACGTTTCAGGCTATTCATAATTTAGGGCTGTAGGTTCCATTGGCTTATTTCAGGAATGGCTTCATAAGCGGTGATATCAATTTGCACCGGAACAAGGGAAATATATCCATTGGCCAAGGCATGTTCGTCGGTGTCTTTTCCTTGATCCATATTTTTGAAAACGCCGGTAAGCCAAAAGTATTTTCCGCCTCTTGGGTCTACACGCTCGTCGAGTTCTTCTACCCATTGAGCCCTGGCTTGGCGACAAACTTCAACACCTTTAATTGGCCCTTTGTCGGGGCCGGGGATATTTACATTGAGGCAAACCCCTTTAGGAAGGCCATTCTGAAGCACTTGCTTGGCCAAATGTTGTACGTAGGGAATAGCCGGTTGAAAGTCTGCATCGTAGCTGTAATCGCACAAGGAGAACCCTATAGATGGAATGCCTTCTATACAACCCTCCACAGCGGCCGACATGGTGCCGGAATAGATGACGTTTATGGAGGAGTTGCTTCCATGGTTAATGCCGGAAACAATCAAATCTATGGGCCGCTGAGCGAGATGGCTCACGGCTACCTTTATGCAGTCTACCGGAGTGCCCGTGCAGGAATATTTGGGAAAATCCAGGTCGTGTTTGATTTGGTTTACGCGCAGGGTGGCATTGATGGTAATGGCATGGCCCATGCCGGATTGAGGACTGTCGGGGGCAACTACCAAAATGTCGCCAAGGGGCAACACCGCATCAATAAGTGCTTGTATGCCCGGCGCAAAAATGCCATCGTCGTTGCATACCAGAATTAAGGGTCGTTTTTTAGCCATGAAACAAAGGTAGTACAAAGCAAAGCTTTGACCGTTAGATACAGCAAGGTAAGGCTCGGCTCAAACGTCAAAGTTTAGCCCAAATGGGCGGCTAATCATTCGGTTAAGTCTTTGAAAGCCTTCTGTTTTGGGATTTTTAACGTGCGAAATAGAAACCAAAGGCTGGTGGTTTGCGTAAAAAAGACCAATTTTACATTCTTAAATTCAAACGACCGATGGTATTTGTCATCATTATAGGGTTTATGCTATTGAGCATGTTGGTAGGAATGGCCCTCAAGAACCGTTTTAATGCCTACACTAAAATACCGCTCAGAAGTGGCTTGAGCGGCAGAGAAATTGCCGAGAAAATGCTCCGTGAGAATGGCATTAATGAGGTGCAGGTTACCTGCGTGCAAGGAAAATTAACGGACCACTACAATCCGGCGAATAAAACAGTGAACCTTAGTCCTGAAGTATATGAAGGTCGCTCGGTTTCTGCGGCCGCAGTTGCTGCCCATGAGGTTGGGCATGCGGTACAACATGCAACCGCTTATCCATTTTTGCAATTTAGATCTGCTTTGGTTCCTTTGGTTGCCTTTTCTCAACAAATTATTCAGTTTATTTTTATTGCCTCCATTTTCGGTGCCTTTATGTTTAAAGGCTTTGGAGATACAGCCCTGCTTATTGTAATTGTTGCTCAAGGAGCCATTACCTTGTTTAGCTTAATTACGCTGCCTGTGGAGTTCGATGCTACGCGTAGAGGCTTGGCTTGGTTGAATGGAACCGGACTTACCTACGGAGAGGAGCATACCAAGGCCACTAAAGCGTTGGGCTTAGCAGCCATGACCTACGTTATAGCTGCCTTGTCATCATTGACGCTGTTGCTCTATTACCTTATGATATTTATGGGTAGGAGGGACTAAGCCTCTTTATCCGGAAAAATTTTTCCCGGATTTAAAATTTCTTTCGGATCAAAGAGCTTTTTGATGCCTTTCATAAGGTCTAAGGCCGTTGTGGACAGCGCAATGTCCATATAGTTTTTTTGTACCCACCCGATGCCATGCTCCCCGGAAAGGGTTCCTCCAAGGGATTTTACATACTCAAAGAGCTCCCTAATGGCTTTTGGGAGTTCGTTTTCCCATGCCTCTTGGCTTAGGTTACCTCGAATGATATTTACATGAAGGTTTCCGTCTCCGGCGTGGCCATAGCAAACCGATTCGAAACCGTACGTTTTTCCTAGTTCTTTTACTTTTCGGAGCAAAGCCGGAAGCTGAAAGCGCGGCACAACGGTGTCCTCTTCCTTATATATAGAGTGGCTTTTAACGGCTTCACCGATAGCTCTTCGGACTTTCCATAAGGCCTCTTTTTCTGAAGAGGTAGTTGCCATCCAAACATCCGAGGGGGCAAAGGCCTCCAAGACCCGGTTAATGCCTTCGCATTGGTTCATAAGCTCCTCTTCGGAGTTTCCGTCTACCTCGATAAGCAACATGGCATTGGCCTCATCGGGAAGCGGAAAATTTAGGTCGGGTCGGTATTTTAGGGTGAATAGGATGCCCTCTCTTTCCATAAATTCCAGTGCAGAAGGGCATAATCCTGCTCGAAAAACGGCGCTAACTGCTTCGCATGCTTTTTCGGGCGATACAAAGGGAACCAGCATAAGCCAATTCATTTTAGGCAAGGGGATAAGCCTAAGATCAATTCGGGTAATGATGCCTAAAGTCCCCTCAGAGCCCACCATAAGTTGGGTTAAGTTGTAGCCTGTCGCATTTTTCAACACCTTGGCACCTGTTTCCATGATGGTGCCATTAGGTAGAACAACTTCCAGGTTAAGTACATAGTCTTTAGACACTCCATATTTCACGGCTCTTGGCCCACCGGAGGATTCTGCCAAGTTGCCTCCAATAAATGAGGATCCTCTGCTTGAAGGGTCGGGAGGGTAAAATAGCCCTTTGGCTTCCACCAACTCTTGCAGGTGTTGGGTTATCATGCCCGGCTGTACGGACACTTGCAGGTTTTCTTCGTCCAAACAAAGCAGCTGATTCATTTTAGCCATAGCAAGCACAACACCGCCGTAGACAGGTAAGGCACCACCGCTAAGGCCGGTTCCTGCTCCTCTGGGGGTAACCGGCAGGTTTCTTTGGTAGCAGTGCTTCATTAGGGCAGCTACCTCCTGGGTGTCCCTTGGGAAAAGTACAATAGCCGGAAAGAAGCTGAAATCTTCGGTATAGTCTTTCGCTGCGGCCTCCAGACTGTCTTTGTCTGTTTTTACGCATTCCTGTGGTAAAATGCGGTAAAAAAAATCTATGTCTGTTGAATTCAGACAATTATACGCGCTTTGATTGCTCATATTCCTGTGTTAAATATGGTTAATGTCACTCCCCTGAAAAAATGCAGATGTTCAATATATTCCTGTGATTCAGCAATTTTTGCAGAATAAAAAACGCTGCATGAGGCAAAATAATAGAACAAAGACCGATGTAGGCTGTTTCCATAACCAAATAGCAAATCCAAACTTATGAAAAGGAATGTACTTTTTTCTGCCTTGGCGTTTGGAGCCAGCCTAACAGCTGCTGCTCAAAATGCTAATGTGCAAATTATTCACAACTGCCCAACTCCGGCAGCTGACTCTGTAGACATTTATGTAAATGCGGGGATGGGATGGTCTCCAACAGCTGCTGTATCCGATCTTAAATTCCGTATGGCGACCGGCTTTATTCAATTGCCAGCCGGTGTTCCCGGTGTACGAGTGGCTGTAGCTCCTCGTACTAGTGCGCCTGCTATAACCGACACTTTGGCCTCTTTTGCTGTGCCTAGCCTTATGTCAGGAAGCGACTATGTTGCTATTGCCGGCGGAGAGCTGGGAAGCCAAACAGCACCTTTCGATATTTTCTTTGGTGATGCAGCGCAAGTTGGAACCACAGGAAATACCGATTTCGATCTAAACATTTTCCATGGAGGTTCTGATGCTCCCGGCGTTGCTGCCTTTACCGACGCCGACGCATTGACTCCTGCCGTGCCCAGCTTGACTTTCGGAAACTTCACCGGAATGACCAGTCTGCCGGCCGTTGACCAATTGTTGCTGTTGACCCTTGACGCCAACTACAACGATATGGTAAGTGGCTTTTCTGTACCATTGGGTGCCCTCAATGCCGGCGGTGGCGCAGGTGTTGTGTTTGCTTCAGGCAAGTTGAACCCCGGCCCAAATGAGGCTGCTTTTGGCATGTTTGTAGCGCTTCCTGACGGAACCGTGCTTGAACTTACCCAAACCGATGTGAGCCGTGTGCAAATTATTCACAATGCCCCGGATCCTGCTGCCGCATCTGTAGATATTTACGTGGTAGATCCAAACGGCAATGTAGATCAAGTAGAAGACGACTTCAACTATTTGGAGGCCAACGCATACGGCATTATTCCTTCAGGAAACTACCGTATTTTGGTTGCACCCAGCACAAGCACCGATACCACCACTGCTGTTTTTGCTGCCAACGCTACTTTGATGGGCAACACCAGCTATCAGATTTTTGCTCGCGGATTGGTAGACTTGAGCGGTACTAACTTTGCTAACTCTGTAAGCGTAAACGGAAACAGCGTAGCATTCAATCTGGGAATTTGGAGCGATGCACATCCATTCTCTGACTTACCCAACCTTGTGGATGCAGCCGTAGCTCACCAAAGCCCTGATGCTCCTGTAGTAGACGTGGTAGGAAGCACCGGAGTGTTGGTTGACGATATTGCTTTTGACGAATTCCAAGGATACTTGTCTTTACCTACTATTGCTGACTCTCAGGTGGACATTACTCCTTCCAACGACAACAGTACCATACTTAAGACCTATGGTGTGCCCCTTACTCAACTGGGCAACTTGGGATTAACCATTTTCGCTTCAGGTTTCTTTACCCCGGACGATGAAAACGTTACCGGATTGCAAGCCTTTGGTTTGTGGGCAGTATTCCCCGACGGAACGGTAGTACCATTGTCAGAAGTGATGTCTATTGAGGAGAACTCAGTGGTAACCGGCATGGAGTTGTTCCCGAATCCGGTAGTAGATCAAACCACCTTGCGTTTGAACTCTGAGGTTGCGGAAAACGCTTCTGTTCGCGTCATTGACATCACAGGCAAAGTAGTAATGGAACTTGGCGAACAAAGCATTGAGCAGGGAGCCAATACCATTAGCCTTGATATGAGTGCATTGTCTTCCGGTACCTATTATTTGACGGTACAAGGCAATCAAATCAAAGCTGCGAAAGCATTTATCAAATAAGTCTATCAGCCATTAACAGAAAGCCGTTCTCTTTTTGAGGACGGCTTTTTTTATGGGAATATTTATGGCACCAATAAGTGCGAGGAACAGCATAGGATTGGCCCCCGGCCAAGCGTAGGACCGCCTGCAGCCTATGCGGTTGGCCATACGAGGCCGAGGAGGTGTAGCTTTGCGGAACCACCGGAGGGCCGTAATGCCCCGCATGGGCAAAGGAGGCCGAAGCAAGGGCCGGATAGATACCTGATTTTGCCTATGGGCGAGGCCCCAAAAGAACAAAACATGGCAAAAAAAAACCGCTCTTAGGAGAGCGGTTTCTGCGAAAAGAGCAACAGGCTATCTTTCGTAAATCAACCGTTGCTTGTTTTTGAGGTCTATGAGTTGCAGCTCTTTTTTGTCGATGCGGTAGAGCACAAATTCATGGTATCGTTTGCTTTTGGAGAAATTCATGGTGAGGATGCGGGTAACTTCGTCGAAGAGCCAGTTGGCAGTTTCGGTGTTGCCGCTTTCGTAAACGACAACGGTGTTGTCGGGGTTAAAGAGCCAATAATCGTTTTTGGCAGATTTTTGGACCTTTTTTTCTCCTTCGGCGGTAAGGACTTTTTCGGGAATCCATTTTTCGCCGCAAAGCGTTTCTCTGATATCGTCTCCGGTGGGTTTGAAGGCCATAAGGCTGGCTGCCAAAAGGCTGCCGCTAAGTAAAAATGCAAATAGTTTCATATGAGTAGCTTCTTTCCTTGAAAAATAAGGAATTTGCAGCAAACGTGGGTTAGGCTTAGAGCTTTATGTTTTTAGAAATTTGTGCGTGAAGTGGGCTGCTATTTGTCCGCTGAGCGCGGCGCCGGGAATTCCTTGCCCCGGGTAGACCGTATCGCCGGCAAGAAACAAGCCGGGCAGGCGTGTTTTTCCGGAATTCATTTGCCAGGGTTTTATGCGTTGCAGTTGAGGGTATCCGCCCACCGCACCGGCGAATCTTCCGGTCCATTTTTCCCAAGCTCCCTTTCCGGAGCTGTGCAAATACACCGGGGTTTGAGGCATGAACCCAAACTGTTTTAGGTGTTGAATTACGGCTTCTTCGATTTGGGCTTTCATTTCATGTTTCCAATTGAGGAGGTTTCCTAGATGGGTGCTAACGGAAACTACCTGGTGTCCGGGTGTGCACCTTTGGGTGTCCCAAGGGGCTGAAAGACTAACGAACAAGCTTTTGCTTTGGGTGCCGGGCAGGGGTTCAGGCAAATGAATTTGGTGGTGCAAGGCTTTGTGGGGCAGTTGTGTTGGCAATTCATAGCTGAGTTGAAATGCGGACCATAGTTGGTCTTCGGTTCGGAGGTCAGAAATGCCGGCAAGGGAAGGTTTTTCTAGCCAAGAGAGTGTTTGGTTTACTGGTACGGCGCTGACCACCGCATTGCATTCCCAGCGGTTGCTTGCGGTTTGAACCAGCCAACGGCTTTTGGAAATTTGCTGAAGACCCACGACTTTTTGTCTGAGTTCTATCGGGTTTGATTGAGCTTGAATGTATTGTGCCAGTTTTTCGGCTACTTTACCTATGCCACCCGGTACGTAATAATTTGGTACGAGAGGATAGGCCAGGGCCGTTGCGCCAAAAAGGGCATTGGTTTCGTGGCTGGAATTTTGAGAGGTAATAAGCAGTTGGGCTTCAACAAAGCGCATGAAGTCTGCATTTTTATTGAGCTTGTGGGAAGCAATCCATTGATGCGTACTTCTAAACGCTTTGCTGAGTAGCTGAATGTCTTTCCACTTAAATTGAGGGAGCAGGCGAGCAACGTCCCGCCAATTTTGAGGAGGGAAGTCTAGGTATCGGCCACTGGCATCCCAAACCCCAAGCGCCATTTGGAGACTTTCTTTCCAGAAATCGGCTTGGTTTATCCCAAAAAAGTTTTCGGACTCTTGAACCCAAGGGATTAGGTCCTTGTGGCGTGTGAGCACTCGACCGTCCGGGAATTGAATTTGCATGGGTACTTCTAAGGGAGTAGCCTCCCAATCAAGGTTTAATTCCCTTGCCAGGATGCCTAAGGGCATATTGGGTTCGAGGCCTACCAGGGTAGTTGCACCGGTTTCGTAATGGGCATGTTTTCTTAGGTAAGTGCCTGCACAACCGCCCACCATCCAGTTTTGGTCGATCAGACAAACATCGTAGCCCTGTTTGCTAAGCAAGGCCGCAGTGCTAAGGCCCGCGATGCCTGCTCCAATAACTACTACTTGAACCCTTGTTTTATTCATTCCATAGAGAAACAAATTGGGGCGCAAGGTGTTGCTCTATTAAATGAATTTATGGCAGAAAAGTATCTAATTATAGGAGGCAGTACAGGAATTACGGCTGCCTTGGCCGGGCAGTTGCTGCAAGATGGCCATGAAGTGTATTTAAGAAGTCGGAATCGTCCGGAGTGGGACGGTGCCGAAAAGGCGCAATGGATGTTTTGGGATGCTGCCTCTGGTGAGGAGATTCCGGAGCTGCCGCAAGAGCTTAATGGACTGGTCTATGGCCCGGGCACGATAAATCTAAAGCCGTTTAGAGGGCTCAAGCCCGGAGATTGGGAAAACGATTGGAAAGTGAATGTAATGGGAGCAGTGCAGGCTTTGCAGCAGTGCGAAAAGGCACTCAAGTCGGCTACGCATGCTTCTGTAGTGTTGTTCAGCACGGTTGCAGTGCAAACCGGTATGCCTTTTCATGCATCGGTAGCAGCAGCCAAAGGGGCGATAGAGGGTTTAACCCGTTCGCTTGCTGCGGAATGGGCTCCAAAAATTCGTGTAAATGCCATTGCGCCTTCCCTTACGGATACTCCCATGGCATCTCGTTTGCTTAGTTCGGAGGATAAGTTGGAGGCATCCAAGCAGCGGCATCCTTTAAAACGTATTGCAAGTGCCGAGGAAATAGGGGCCTTGACTCGGTTTTTATTACAGCCGGGGCAGGCTAGTATTTCGGGGCAAGTTTGGTTTGCCGATAACGGCATGCATAGCTTAAAACCTTTGTAAGATGGCTTTTGAAGTATACACCTCTGCCGATTGGGAGGTTTGGGATAAGCAATTCAGGCGATATTTCATGAATGCCCTTAGCGGTCCAAAACCCTTGTTTTTGATGGGAACCAAACACAGCTCGGGAGCAGGTAACTTAGGTTTGTTTTCCAATATTATGCATGTGGGGGCTAATCCTCCTACGGTGGCCATTCTTTTTAGACCCCTTAGTGTGCCAAGGCACAGTTACCAACATTTAATGGAGCAAAAGCAAGCCACTTTAAATTTGGTTTCGGAGCCTATGTTGCATAAGGCGCACTTGTGTGCCGCTTCTTTTCCCGAGGGAGTTTCTGAGTTTAAAGAAGCAGGTTTTGCCGAGGAGTATATACATGCTTGGCAAGCACCCGCCGTTCAAGAATCCCCTGTAAAGTTGGGTGTTCGGCCTGTGGAGGAGCATCGCTTGGAAGTAAACCAAACGGTATTGGTGGTGCTTCAGGTGGATTGGATAAAGCTTCGAGGGTGCGGTCCGGAGAAAGACGGCTTTTTGGACTTGCAAAAGCTGGAAGCGGTTTCGGCTAATGGATTAGATGCCTATGCCGGAATGAAACCGGTGAGCAAATTTCTGTATGCCAAACCGGGGCGACCTGTTGAGGAAGTGGATTCCTTTATTCCATGAAACCGGTTCAGGTTGTTTGGTTTAAGCGAGACTTGCGCTTGCATGACCATGCACCACTGAGGCGTGCTTTGGAATCGCCGGAACTTCCTTTGCTTTTGTTGTTCATAGAAGAGCCTTTTTATGAGGAGGATCCGCATTACCATTTAAGGCATCGTTGGTTTATTCGAGAGAGCCTGGAGGATATGCATAGGCAGCTCAGCGTATTTGGAGGTAAAGTGCATATTTTTAGAGGATCAGCCGCCGAGGTATTTGACTATTTGAGCAGCCAATGGGAAGTGCGTAGGGTGATTAGTTATGAAGAAACGGGAATGGAAGTGACCTATGCACGAGACCGTTTCATGAAAGCCTGGTTTAAGCATCGTGGTATTTCTTGGATAGAATTACCTCAACCCGGAGTAATTAGGGGCTTACAGCAGAGGGAAGATTGGCATAACAGTTGGCAAAGAGAAATGGATGCCCCTCTTTGCCAAGTAGATTTTGCCAAAGCAAGGTGGCCAAAGGTTTTGGTTCCGGATTGCCGGCGGCCTGCTGAAATGCCAAGCTACGAAGGGCAACATCTGCACCAAACCGGAGGTAGTACCGAAGCTAAGGCGTGGCTCCACAGCTTTTGTGCACAGCGAAGCAAGCGATATCGATTTAGCATATCTAAGCCCGGCCATGCGGTATTGGGCTGTTCCCGTTTGTCGCCCTATTTGGCTTGGGGGAATTTATCCTTGCGTGAGGTGGTACAAGAGGCAAAAGCCCATAAGCTGGAGCGGGCGTTTCGCTCCCGATTGCATTGGAACCGACATTTTGTACAGAAGTTGGAAACCCAACCGGATATAGAGTTTAAGAACATGAACCCGGCCGTGGATGGTTTAAGAACGGACTGCCCGGACAGTCTTTTGGAGGCTTGGAAATATGGAAAAACCGGCTATCCTATGGTAGATGCTTGCATGCGACAGCTGCGGCAAACCGGGTATTTGAATTTTAGAATGCGTGCCATGGTGGTTAGTTTTGCCACGCATCACCTTTGGTTGCCTTGGCAGTCTATCTCCCCTTGGTTGGCTTCGTGTTTTTTGGATTTTGAACCGGGAATACACTTTCCCCAATTGCAAATGCAGGCGGGCTGTACAGGCATCCATACCTTAAGGATTTATAATCCGGTGAAGCAGGGTATTGACCAAGATCCGGAAGGGAAATATATCCGTTACTGGATACCGGAGCTTCGCGGTTACCCAACGGAGACGGTGCACCAGCCGTGGAAGATTTCTCCCTTAGAACGGCTGCTTCTTAAAGAAGAAGAAGGCGTTTACCCTAAGCCCATTGTGGATATTGAAACCACCGGTCGAAATGCCCGCAAGCTGTTATGGGAAGCGATACATAGTCCTGAAGCGCAGCAACATGCGCGTGTCCTTTTAAAACGCCATGTAAAGAGTAGGCTGCGAAAGTTTAATGAAGCAAACAAAAGTAATGGCTCAAAAACCTAAAGAAGAAAAGCTTTGCTTAAGCTGCGGCAGGCCTTTTAGCTGGCGCAAAAAATGGAAAAACTGTTGGGATGAGGTGAAATATTGCAGCAAGCGCTGCCGAAGCCAAAAAAAAACATACCAAAGCCAAAGTGCTTTGACAAAAAATTGACCGTCGCCTTTATTTTTTCATCATGCAAACCGTTCCTTTTCCGTATTTTTAAAAAAAATGGCGTTATGAAGGTGTCAAGAAACTTTGATTTAGTAGATTTTAGATTAGAGCAAGATCCTGAAAGTTTGGTTGTTTCGGGAAAGCGCGGGGGGAAGTGGTATCATTTCAATGCAAAAGAATACAAAGAAGCCATAGACCGGCTGAGTTATGGCTTACTTCAGTTGGGATTCGAAAAGGGCGATAAGGCCGCCATTATATCCTTTAACAGGCCCGAATGGAATTTGGCAGACTTTGCCGTAAGCCAATTGGGAGGAGTTACCGTGCCTATGTATCCCACAGCTTCCAAAGAAGACTTTGCTTACATTCTCCAAGACGCCGAAGTAAAGGTGGTATTTGTGGAATCCCATGAATTCGCAGAAAAACTAATGGCCGTAAAGTCGGAGGTGCCATCGCTCAGTCACTTTTTTTCATTTGAAAGCACGGAGGGGTGCCGCCCCCTTTCCGAACTTATGGACTTGGGCGAGCGTAATCCTGCCCCCGGAATAGTTCAAGGCAGAAAAGATTCAGTAAAGCCGGAAGATTTATTGACCTTAATTTATACCTCAGGAACCACCGGAAGGCCCAAAGGGGTTATGCTTTCGCACAACAACATTTTGAGTAATGTGAATTCCAGTGCCGAAGTGTTTCCCATGTTTAGAAATAAAACGGTGCTTTCCTTTTTGCCGCTCTGCCACATTTTTGAGCGTATGGTCGGCTACCTGTACCACCGTTTGGAGGCATCCATTTACTATGCCGAAAGCATGGATACCATTGCCGACAACCTCAAAGAGGTGCAGCCCTATGCATTTACTACAGTACCTAGGCTTCTTGAAAAAGTATACGATAAGATTGTGGCCAAGGGCAACGACCTTACCGGTATTAAAAAGAAGCTGTTCTTTTGGGCCCTCAAGTTGGGGCATAAATATGAGTTTGAAGGCGCCAATGGCTGGTGGTATGAGAAAAAGTTGGCCCTTGCCGACAAGCTAATCTTTAGCAAATGGCGCGATGCCCTGGGTGGTAAAGTAGAAGTCATTGTTTCGGGTGCTGCGGCCCTGCAACCTAGGCTTGCCCGAGTCTTTACTTCGGCAGGTATAGCAGTTCTGGAAGGTTATGGACTTACCGAAACCTCACCCGTGATTGCAGTCAATCGCTTTGAGCAAAGCAACCGCATGTTTGGTTCAGTGGGCCCCATTTTAGACGGCGTAGAGGTGAAAATTGCCGACGATGGAGAAATCTTATGCAAAGGCCCCAACGTTATGATGGGTTACTTTAAAAACCCCGAAGCCACCCGAGAAGTGTTGGACGAAGAAGGTTGGTTGCACACCGGAGACGTAGGCGAAATTCGCAAAGAAAGGTTCTTGTGCATTACCGACCGCAAAAAAGAAATCTTTAAAACAAGCGGTGGCAAATACGTAGCACCTCAAGCCATGGAGAACAAGTTTAAAGAGTCTATTTTTATAGAACAGGTAATGGTACTGGGTGAAGGACGTAAACATCCCGCCGCATTGATTGTTCCATCTTGGGAGTCGCTCCAAAAGTGGCTTGCAGACCATGAACTTAAGGCCCAAAGTTTGGCCGATGCGGTTGCTCTGCCCGAGGTTAATAAGCTCTTGGAAGAGGAAGTACAGCGGTTAAACCAAAGCTTTGGCCAGTGGGAACAAGTCAAAAAATTTAAGCTGCTTCCACAAGAATGGACTATTGACGGGGGAGAGCTAACACCCACCCTCAAGCTTAAGCGTAAGCCGATCTTAGCCCGCTACCACGGCGAAATTGAAGCACTTTACGACGAGGCTTGAGTTCTGTAAGCGCCTACCGTCCTAATGGATGACGCATGCGCTTACTGAGTTTGATTTTAGCAACTTGTTGGATACACATGAGTTTCTCGGCTGTGCCCTCAGAAGAACCTGTAACCCTTACCATACGAGTCCAGGGAATACCCGACAGCATGGGAGATGTTCGTGTAGGAGTGTACGACTCCCCGGCAAAGTTTCGCTCCAGTACCGGTGTTGCTTATCAAAAAGTTCAAGCAGCTGAAAAAGGGAATATGACGATAAGACTGAGCCTGCAGCCCGGATCTTATGCGGTCGCTGTTTTCCACGATGCCAACGCCAACGGCAAATTAGACACCAATTTTTTGGGAATACCTACCGAAGTATATGGGTTTTCTAACAATGCCCGAGGAACATTTGGCCCCCCGGATTTCAACGATTGCTTAATCACCATAACAGGGCCAACTACCATTTCTATTCGTTTGGATTAAGCCTACATCGCTGTCCTGCCATGGTTTGTTTTTGACCTTGTTCAAAAATCCTTCTGTGCCCAAAAAGCTCTGATAGCTTGCTCTTAAAGCCTAAGTTCACTACAGGCAAACCAACTGGATTCGCCAAATTTCACGTATCATTGTCCAAACGCCGGCATGGAATACCCGTTTTTTTCAACGTATATGCTGCCCATAAGTTTGGGGCTCATCATGTTTGGGATGGGTTTGGCCCTTCGTTGGCAAGATTTTAAGGATATTTTACTTCATCCACGCGAAGTGCTCACGGGATTGGTCGCTCAAATGGTGCTGCTGCCTTTGTTCGCATTGCTCATTACTTGGCCGGTTCCCCTGCCTCCTCCGGTTAAGGTAGGCATAGTTTTGGTCGCTATTTGTCCGGGAGGCTCAACCTCCAATTTGCTGAATTACTTACTCAAAGGCCATTTGGCGCTCTGTGTGTCCCTGACCAGCCTGAATGCTTTACTTACGCAGCTTACCATCCCCTTGTTGTTGCAGTTTTTTCTTTGGTTTTACATGAACACCAGCACCAGTGTGGCGCTGCCTTTTGGAGAAGTAGTGGTTAAGATTTTTTTGGTGACCCTTTTGCCGGTAGTGGCCGGCTTAATCGTCCATCAGAAATTTCCGGCTTTTGCCGAGAAAGCTCGCTATCCACTTAAGTATTTGATGCCCATACTCCTTGGCGTGGCTATGTTGGGTGCGGCCCTTTGGGAAGAAAAAAGCGGACCTTCCGTAACTTATGCAGACTTAGCCTATATTTTGCCGGTTTTGTTGGTGTTAAATGTGGGAAGTACCCTGTTGGGCTACTACTTTGGTCTCAAAACCGGCCTATCCAAACGCTCTGCCATGACCATTGCCATTGAGGTGGGCTTACAAAATACCGGTTTGGCACTTTGGATTGCTACCAATCAGTTAAAAGACGACCCTCGAATTGCTGTTCCCGCAGCCGTTTATGCCCTTTTTTCTTTCTTTTCAACCGCTGCCTTAGGACTTTGGCTCTCCGACCAAAAATACCGATTTAAGCACCTTAGAGGGCATATTAAAGCCATTTTTGGGCGGGGTTTAAAGCCTCAGTAATAAAAAAGCCTTAAAAAAAAAGACAACAGCCCATAATTTCTGGTTAATTTTGACCTTCTGTTAATCGACCAAATTCGTATGGAATTAAAAGAAATTCAGGATCTCATCAAGTTTGTTGCCAAGAGCGGTGTCTCTGAGGTGGAACTTGAAATGGATGGCACGAAAATCGTGATCAAAACCCAGCCTAAAGAAAAAGAGGTTCAGGTAATTACAGCTCAAGTGCCTCAAGCACCCTCCGCTGCTCCCGCACCCCCTGCGGCTCCTGCCCCTGTAACGCAAGCTGCTCCTCCGGCTGCCGAAAAACCTGCCGAAGACGACAGCAAATACATAACCATTAAGGCGCCGATGATTGGAACCTTCTATCGGAGACCTTCTCCCGATAAAGACCTGTTCGTAAATGTAGGCGATGAAATTAAACCGGGCTCTGTAATTTGCATCATAGAAGCCATGAAACTCTTTAACGAAATCGAAGCCGAAGTTACCGGCCGCATCGTTAAAGTACTGGTAGATGATGCATCACCCGTGGAATACGACCAACCTCTGTTCTTGGTTGATCCCTCATAAACGGGGAATTCGTAGGACTTAAACCTATTGCTTTGTTTAAAAAGATTCTAATTGCCAATCGCGGAGAAATCGCCTTGCGCGTAATCCGCACCTGCCGAGAAATGGGCATCAAAACGGTGGCCGTTTATTCTACTGCCGACCGCGAAAGCCTGCATGTGCGCTTTGCCGACGAAGCGGTGTGCATAGGGCCTCCATCCAGTAAGCAATCGTATTTGGATATGGCCAGCATTATTGCCGCTGCCGAAATTACCAACTCCGATGCCATTCACCCGGGCTACGGCTTTTTGTCCGAAAACTCTAAGTTTTCTAAAATTTGCCAAGAACATGGCATTAAATTTATCGGCCCCAGTCCCGAAATGATCGACGCCATGGGCGACAAAGCTACCGCCAAAGCTACCATGATCAAAGCCGGAGTCCCCACCGTTCCCGGAAGTGAGGGCATTATCGATAGCCTAGAAGATGCTCTTAAGGCAGCGAAACATACCGGTTATCCGGTTATGATTAAGGCTACGGCCGGTGGCGGCGGAAAAGGGATGCGTATCATCCGCTCCGACGAAGACCTTAAAGTCAATTGGGACAAGGCCAAGAATGAAGCCGGTGCCGCCTTCGGAAACGATGGCATGTACATGGAAAAGTTTATCGAAGAACCGCGGCATATCGAAATCCAAATCGCAGGCGACCAACATGGCAAGGCATGCCATCTCTCCGAAAGGGATTGCTCCATACAACGCCGCCACCAAAAATTGGTCGAAGAGGTTCCTTCCCCATTCATGGACGATAAGCTCCGCGAAAAAATGGGTAAAGCCGCCATTAAAGCAGCACTCGCCATTAATTACGAAGGCGTTGGAACCGTTGAGTTTCTTGTCGATAAAGACAAGAACTTTTACTTCATGGAGATGAATACCCGGATTCAGGTAGAGCATCCCATAACCGAAGAAGTAATCAATTTTGACCTCATCAAAGAGCAAATCAAAATTGCCGCCGGCGAGTCCATTTCAGGCAAAAACTACTACCCCCAACGCCACGCTATTGAATGCCGTATCAATGCCGAAGACCCCTTCAACGATTACAGGCCTTCACCCGGAAAAATTACCAACTTCCACGCCCCGGGCGGACATGGCGTTCGCGTGGATACGCATGTGTATGCAGGGTATACCATTCCGCCCTACTACGACTCTATGATTGCCAAGCTAATTGTGATGCACCAAACCCGCGAAGAAGCCATCAATAAAATGCTGCGCGCCTTGCAAGAGTTCGTTATTGAGGGAGTACATACCACCATCCCTTTCCATATTCAATTAATGAACAACGAGGACTTCAGAAAAGGGGTGTACACCACTAAATTCCTGGAGACCTTCGAGCTCAAAAAGTAGCATTAGGGAATTCTATGCCAAAGGAATCCTTTCTTAAACGTTTGCCCTGGTATCCCTACGAAGCCTGGGCAGCCCTGTGGTTTGTCCTACTTATGCTGCTCTCTGCACTTTGGGCACTTCCCATCTACCTTATTTTTGGAGGTAAAGCCCATAGGACCTACTTTGTTGGCTACAAAATATGGGCACGGCTTTGGTTTTTATTGGCCTTTATAGATTTTCGCCGAAAAGGCATGAGCCATCGCAACCCTGCCCTACCGGCAGTAATCGCAGCCAACCATAGCTGCCATTTAGATCTACTCAACGGTGCAGCCGTCTCGCCCATTCGGGTTAAGGCGCTTGCTAAAGTGGAGCTCCGCAAAATTCCAGTTCTTGGCTTAATGTTTCAGACCGCCAGCGTATTTGTGGACCGCTCTTCTCCCCAAAGCCGCGAAGCATCCTTCCAGGCGCTGCAACAAACCTTGGCAAAAGGCTATAGCTTATTCATGTTTCCGGAAGGCAGCCGCAACCGCAGTCAAGAGCTGCTGCGCCCCTTTTACGACGGCGCATTCCGACTTGCTGTGACCGCAAACCGACCCATTCTCCCCCTCGTGTTTACAGGCACAACGCAAGTAATGCCTATGCAGGGCATTAAACTCCGTCCAGGCCGCATCACCGCCCATTTTTTAGCCCCGGAGTGGCCCAACCCACAAGCTCAAAACCCGGTAGAAGAATTACGAAATAGGGTGTTTCAACAGATGGAGAATACCTTAAAAAGCGAGGCTAAGGGCTGATTTTTTTTGCGCCTTTTCCGGCCCTTTTTTCTAGCCGACCCTTTGCAGCTTGTGCCCTTCGGTAGGCAAGGGAGCTCTCTGGCGTTCCGCTCCTTGCCTCCACGTAGGGCATCAAGCTCCAAAGCGCCGGGCTATTCATGCGGTCCGGGGCGGAGATTCCGAAAAAATCTCTACATAGAAATTATTAAATGCCAGATAATCAATACTTTAATATTTTTATAATCTCTACATCGTGCCTACCACGAAATTTGGATCTCCCCGTCACCGCTTCGAACGCCGGCCTGTGCCGAAGGATTGGTTCCGGCATTAAAGGAACCACCCCCGCCACCTCCGGAACAGCAAGAGGAGCCTTGACCGCCTCCGCCGCCTGAATAGCCGCCACCTCCACCACAACCGCAATAGGCACCTCCGCCGCCACCAAAACCACCATGCGCTGAACCTCCCGAAGCTGCATTTCCTCCGGTAAAGGTATACTTGGTACTTCCTCCCGTGGTACCATTTCCCCCTGAGGAGTTTCCTCCACTGCTTAGCCAACCGGCGCCTCCACCTCCTGCGCCGCTTGGGGCATTTCCTGAACCTCCGTTACCATTGGTTCCGGCGGGAGCGCCTATATTCCCTTGCGTTCCATTTTGTCCCGTTTGACCGTCCAAACCTGATCCGCAACCGCTATATACGGTATTTCCCCCGCCACCGCCGCCGGCAATGAGCATAGGTTGGCTGGGATTTGTCGAACTCCACACAAAGGAGCCCCCGCCCCCGCCACCACTACTCCAAGCAGAGCTTAGGTTTTGGCCTCTCTGGCCCACCACCAAATGAAGCACCTCTCCCGGACTTACCGAAAATGTTCCTTTTACATAGGCTCCTCGGCCTCCTTGAGTGTTGCCACCTTGTGCGCCCCAAGCTTCCACCGTTACCGAACAAACTCCGGCGGGCACGGTCCATTCTTGAATCCCTCCATTTACCGTTACTACACCCGGGCCGTAGCTGCTGTTGCACTGGCTTTGGCTAGGCCCTTGTTTCCCGGTGTTTCCGCAAGGCGTAAAGGTTTGGCTTCCTCCCGTAAGACAAGAAGATATCTGCACGGTTTGGGTGTCTGAATTGCTGCATCCTTGTTGGTCTACAATACTTAAAATTACGGTGTAACTTCCTTGGTTTGACCAACTCACCGAAGGGTTGGAAGCATTGGAGCTGGCAGGAGTGCCCGATTGAAATTGCCATTGATAGCTCAAACCTGAAACGGACGGACTAAAACTAACCGGTGCTGTAGTACTCCCTGCCAAAGGACTAAAGGCTGCCGAAGCGGGTTGAGCACTAACTGTTGTGCTAATAGGTGCGCTCTGTCCACAAGAATTTTGGGCGGATACTCCAATGCTTCCGGAAAGACCCGTTGGAAAAAAGACCTGGATGGAATCGCCTGTGCTTGGTCCTACAAATTGGGCACCTGAGGGGAGACTCCATTGGTAGGCTGATGCTCCGGGAACCGGCTGTACAGCGTACCAAACCGTATCGCCCGGACAGGGGCCTGACGCCGGTTGTTGAATCAAGGAAGGGCTTGCAGGAGCTTGAGTGCAATTGCATTGGGTAGGCTTCCATCCGGTAGGGAAGTACACTTCTACACATTCTGAAGTTACATTGTAAATTTCAAGACCAATGGCCGGTCCATTTATATTGTTGCGTTGACTTGTAGTTAACCGAGGCAACAGAAAGCCTCTTTGGTTGCTTCGTATTTCAAAGGCTGCGGAGGAGTGAGGGGCCTGTGCTGTATCCCCTACCAAAACTCCCTGTGCATCTGCATCTAAGGCAAACCAAACGAAAAATAATGGTAGGAATACAAACCGCAGAATTAAGGACTTAGATTTCATACATGCAAAAAACTTAGATGAATAAAATTATAAATTGAGGTCAAATCCCATAATGTGCTTTTCTATCCGGAATTTGCTTTCCGCAGGAAAAATAACGCTTAAAGGAGCTGCTTCCTGTTAACCGACAAGGGTTTGCTTTTTGGTTTAAACTTCAGAAATATAGCATTTTATATTTCCTCATGCAAGCCATACAATATCGGGTTTCCCGGCCAACACTCCATATACAGCCGTTCTGCCTTAAGCATTACCTGGGAGGGATTCCAAACCAATATCCTCCACAAATCCTCCTGACTCTTAAATACATCTGCCAAAGGAAGGGTCAAATAGCAAACCCAAACCTGTTGCCTAAGTTTTTCCGCTTTGGCGCTTTTCCAATGCACCCGATCATTCTCCGAATACCATTCACTTACAAGCTCCACATTATCAGCTTTTTCGTTGCTCCTAAAATAAAAGGCAGCAAACAAAACATCGTTTTTCCCTAAGTCATGCCTTTTTGCCATTAGCTCCAAGCTTTTGGAATACTCCAACCGCTGCGCATGCGGCGTGTTGAAAAAGGAATGCGTACCATTATCAAAAGCATATCGCCATCTGGGAGCAATGCTTTTTTCTTTGGGATGTTGCGTCCATAGCCAGCGGGTGCCTCCCAATAAATCCAAGCGATGGCTAAGGTAGGGGTGGCTCCTTCGCGCCCTAAACAATACATCGTGGTTGCTCGATGGAAACACTCCAACCGAGAGCCGAGGATAATTCATGCTTGCGCCCCATTCCGAAATTTCAGGACTTAGATGCACCCGGTCGAAAGACTCTCCTCCAAAAAAATCCCACCTTTTTTCCGGAATGTCCAACGCTACATAAGTATCCGGATCCAAGCTTTGCTTTTGAGCATCAAGAGATAAGCCCTTAAACGGTTCTTTGCCCATTAGTTCGTGGTGTTTCCTAAATCCTTGGGCCCAAACTACCGAAAAGCTCAACCAAATGCCCGTAAAAGCATATCCCCAGGATTTCGGGAAGCTGGAAAGTCCCTTAGATAAAAACAACAGCAAAAAAGGACAAGCAAACAACAGTGCTGCCGGCTGCAAAACAGGATTTACCCAAACCGAGTAAGCGTAGCCAACGGCTAGAGGAAAAATAAAGGCCAACAGCAACCACAAGCTTGACTTTTTCAAATGCATGGGTTTGTCTGAATGCATATACACAGCACAAAGAGCCAAAAATCCTGCGCTGCCCCAAAGCCAAGGGTTGAAAGCAAACAAATAGCTTAGGAAATCCCATACGAACCTTGGCTCAGGGGTTCCCAACCAACCATCCGGCCCACCAATGCCGCCCATACTTAATTGATGCAAAAAATAGGGTAAGTAGGGGGCAAAGCCGGCCAGCATTACCACTCCGCTGAGCCCCCAAGCTAGTCGCCTTTTGGCAGGCCACCAAAACCCTGCCGATAACCATAAAAAGGCCGCTTGCAGCGCTGCAAAGTAGTGGCTGTAGGCGCAAATCCATGCGGCTAAAACCCATTGAACCCAAGGTCCGCGCTTAACCTCTTCTTTTTTCGAAAGGAAAAACCACATCTGCGCCATCCATAAGGTGCCGTTTAGGCCGGGACCGTAAGGGCGGGCAACTTGTCCATAATACATAAAGAAGGGTAAAACCGCCATAGCTCCTGCTGCCCAATAAGCCGCAGACTTTCCAAACCATTGTTTTGTAAGCCAATACATTTGGTGTACTGCCAGCACGGAAATAAGTACAAAGGGTAGCTTGATTAAAAATACCGAACCACCGCAAATTGGTACATAGTAATAAAGAAAGATTTGAACCAAAGGCGGGTGACCGTCTACAGCCACACCATGCTCCATTAAATGGCTAAAACTGGGCGAATCCAAACGCAACAGCGCACTAATCTCATCGCTGGTGAGTGGAATACCTCCGGGAACCCACCACCTCAAAAAGGCAGCGCTAAGCAACAAGACAATATAAGCCCAAAGCTTGATTTGTTTGGTAGTAAGATGCACGCCGTAAATGTACGGAGTTTGATAAAAGCCTTGCGATACAAAGAGTTATGAAAGTGTCTGATAGTTAAGTGTTTGTAAATTCGGGTTGATTTTTTTCAACAAACTACAGGAGCAACTTTGTTTGCTTAAATTTCAAAAATCGTTGTAATAAGCTTTGAAAATCAATAACTTAGCTTTGCTATCTTCAATATAGAAGCTTTGCCCAAACCACCAAATTGACTTTTCCACCATAGACTCAAAACTTGGCTTTAGTGTCCCAAAGAATGGCATTAATTTTACCCTATGGAAGAGCAAGGTAGGAGCACAACACGCCAAAATAAATCTAAAGTTCGCAATATTAGTCCCATAAGCAACGAAATGGGGCGCATTCCCCCCCAAGCCGTTGATTTGGAGGAAGCCGTGCTGGGAGCCTTAATGCTGGAAAAGGATGCCTTAACTGCCGTAATCGATATTTTGCGTCCCGAGGCTTTTTATAAGCCTGCCCATCAAATGATTTATCAGGCCATACAAAACCTCTTTCAAAAGTCAGAGCCGGTAGATATGCTCACCGTTACTCAGCAATTAAGCACTGAAGGCAACCTGGAGGTGGTGGGTGGACCTTACTACATTACCCAACTTACCAGCAGAGTTGGATCCTCCGCCAATGTGGAGTTCCATGCCCGCATTGTGGTTGAAAAATTTATAAAGCGAGAGCTCATACGGATTTCTAACGAAGTAATGCACGATGCCTTTGAAGAAACCAGCGATGTGTTTGACTTACTCGATCGCGCCGAGAAAAACTTATTCGACGTAGCTCAAGGCAATATTCGCCGTACCAGCGAATCCATGGGTGAGTTAATCAACCAAGCCCTAAAGCAAATAGAGGCAGCTAAGAGCGATTCCGGAGCACTCACTGGTGTACCTACCAGTTTCACGGATTTGGACGAAATTACCGCAGGTTGGCAACCCTCCGATTTAATCATTGTGGCCGCACGTCCTGCCATGGGTAAAACGGCATTTTCTTTAAGCATGGCTAGAAATGCCGCTGTCGACCATAAAATCCCGGTAGCGGTTTTTAGTTTGGAAATGGGGGCAGTACAATTGGTCAACCGTCTAATTTCCTCCGAAACCGGTATTTCCTCTGAAAAACTTCGCCGCGGAAACCTTACCGAAGCCGATTGGGAACGGCTCAATACCAAACTTTCAAACCTTGCCGAGGCTAAGATATTTATCAACGATACCCCAGGCCTTTCCATTTTCGAGTTTAGAGCCATAGCACGGAGACTAAAACAACATTCCGATATTGGAATGATTATTATCGACTACCTCCAACTTATGAGTGCGGGAAGTGAACTTAAGGGCATGCGTGAGCAGGAAATTTCTACCATTTCTCGCTCGCTTAAAGCCATAGCCAAAGAACTTAAAGTTCCTATCATTGCACTTTCCCAGCTCTCCAGAGCTGTAGAGAACAGACCCGGAGAAAAAAAGCCTCAGTTGTCCGACTTAAGGGAGTCAGGAGCCATTGAGCAAGACGCCGATGTGGTGTGTTTCTTATATCGCCCCGAATACTATGGCGTAATGGAAGACGGAGAGGGAAGACCTACCCAAGGGTTGGCCCAAGTTATTATTTCTAAGCATAGAAACGGAAAAACCGGAGAGGTTTACCTCCGCTTTGTAAATGAATTGGTGCGTTTCGAAAACCCCGACACTGAATTTACGAAATCTGGAGGTGACGGTGGTGGCTTTGGTCGGAACTTGCCCGACCCCAGCAGTCTGGGTGGCCAGCGCACCGTTACCGTGCAAAGTAAGATGAACGATGATCTAGCCTCTTTTGACGACGACGCTCCCTTCTGAGTCATGGTGTTTGAAACTTCTATGCCTTGGCATCGTTACTATTATTTAAATTGAGCCAAAATATGTGGAGAAGGTTTTGCCTGTTGCTTTTGTTGGTATCCGGTTTTGGCGCACAGACACATGCCGGGTATCTTTTGGTGCCCATGGATCAAAACCAGTCCAATCACCTTAAAGCTTATGGTTTAGCTTATTGGGTGCTTGGATTCGACACCGATATCTATTGGCTGCTGAACTACAGAGGCGGTGCCTTCATGTTTAAAGCCCACCCCGATTTTGAGGCAGAATGCCGCATTCGTGGCATTTCTTTTGAAAGCATTGCCGATGCTAAGTCCACTCAAATTTTGGCCGAGCTTTCAGCGCCTGACGTTAATATGGATGCGGTAAAATTAGAAAAGCAACCTAGAATTGCCGTATACTCCCCTCCGGGAAAACAACCCTGGGACGACGCAGTAACCCTGGTGCTTACCTATGCCGAAATCCCCTACGATGTAATCTACGACGAAGAGGTCATTGGTGGAGAGCTTCCTACCTACGATTGGCTTCACTTGCACCACGAAGATTTTACGGGACAATATGGTCGTTTTTGGGCAGGGTATCGTAACATGCC
Organism: uncultured Candidatus Competibacteraceae bacterium; assembly: GCA_964545365.1. Taxonomy (GTDB): domain Bacteria; phylum Bacteroidota; class Bacteroidia; order CAIKAF01; family CAIKAF01; genus CAIKAF01. The sequence continues at coordinate 33,530 of CAZJFM010000023.1, forward strand.
TTGGTACCAAGAACAAGTCCGTAGTTCCGAGGCACTTGCCCGAAAATTGGGATTTCAAAAGGTGTCGCAATTGAAGCTGGGCGTGGCCAAAAAAATCCGCGATTTCACCGCCGGAGGTGGATATTTATTTGCCATGTGCTCCGCTACCGATTCCTACGATATTGCTTTAGCTGCCGAAGGAGTAGACATTTGCGAAAGTATGTTTGATGGAGATCCTATGGATCCTAAGGCGCAACAAAAACTAGATTACTCCAAAACGTTTGCTTTTAAAGATTTTCGCCTCTCGCTAAATCCTATGGAATACGAGTATTCCAACATTGACAATACCAACTTTAGAAGGGTGCAAAAAAATCTGGACTTTTTTACGCTTTTTGAGTTTTCTGCCAAATGGGACCCTGTGCCTACCATGCTTACTCAAAATCATCAACGAGTAGTATACGGTTTCATGGGACAAACCACCGCTTTTAATAAGGCAACCCTCAAAAGCAATGTGCTCATCATGGGCGAGCAAAAAGAAGCCAACGAAGCGCGTTATATCCATGGTGAATTTGGAAAGGGGTTTTGGACTTTTTATGGTGGACATGATCCGGAAGATTATCAACATTTTGTGGGCGATCCACCTACCGATTTGGCTTTACATCCCAACAGTCCGGGCTATCGGTTAATTTTGAATAATGTGTTGTTTCCGGCGGCAAAGAAAAAGAAGCAGAAGACCTGAGGAGGTAAAGACGGGATGCCTCCCGTCT
>CAZJFM010000024.1:0-32382 GCA_964545365.1 uncultured Candidatus Competibacteraceae bacterium
CCCATCAAACCGCCAAACCATCCATAGTCCAAGCTACCGCCACATGCAACAATACCCCACCCCATATGCTGTTGCTTTTCCAACTCATGTAGCCCAATATCAATCCCGCAAACAAACTGCCAAAGGCTTCGGGTTGCGGTTTGGAAAAATGGATCATTACGTAAGGCAACACCATGACAAATATCGAAGCCATACCAAAGGAAGGCTTGAGTCCAAGCGTTATAAACCCTCTAAAAAAGAACTCCAAGGCAAAAAACTGAAAAGCATAGGCAAGCTCCCAGCTTATTTGTTGGCGGAGTCCATCCGAACTGTTCAGCCCTAAGGGACTGGTAAAAAAAGGATAGGTGGCCTGAAACCCGGGTTGGTGCGCCGCCCAAAAAACCAAAGGCAACACCAAAACGTACAACAAAAGATAAGGCACCAGCGCCTTCAGACCCGGCCAACGCAAACCAAGACTTAAGGGAGAAAGGCCCAAAAAGGCACAGCTGAGCAAAGGAATCATCAAATAGCAAATCCCCGTCCAAGCTACCCACCAAAGCTTTTGATGCAGCCCTGCCTCTTCATGATAATACAACCAGTGGTTAAAGGCCTCATACCAGCCAAAATACTTCAACAAGGAGCCCCACGGAGCCAAAAAGGCATTGCCCTGATACTCCAAAACCACCAAACAGCATGCCGCTATTCCAAGCAACAGCAGGGCCTGTTTTTGGCTGGTTAGGTTTTGCTTAAGCTCTTGGAGCGGTGTCATGGGTGGAGCCCCAACAGCTCAGGACCCTGCTTAAACACCAGGTCCACCGGAATCCCAAGCTCCGCCAAACGATCTAAGTCGGATTGCAATTCGGCACTTATGTTGCCGCGCTTATTCAACTCCTCGGTGGCTGCCGCATAATCGCCATTGCCTTGAATGGTAAGGATACGCTCCGACAAACCCTTCATGGCTTCTTCCATCTTCGAAAAATCGACCCTATACTTGCCCGATTCAGGATCCTTCGCAAATGCGCCATGCTCCATAAAATAGTTGAAGCGCATCATATTTGCCTTACCGTGTGCACTGGCAGCGCCAAAACGAACCGACCGAAAAATTCCGGCCATAAAGGTGGCATAGTAGGCCTCCATGGAACTCTCCAACTCGCCCTTTTCATGCAGTTGGCGAATCATGTAAAGCCCCAAAATATCGGCTTTCCCTTCTTCCAAAGCCGAGGCGTGCTCTTTTAAGGCTTCACGAACCAAAAGACCGGGTTTTCTTACCACCTCTTTAATGCCCAAACCATGGGCCACTTCGTGAAACATTACGGTACTAAAAAATGCATCAAAATTGATGAGCTCTACCTGCTCGGGTACCATAAGTGCTTCGGCAATGGGCACCAAAATATGCTCGTATTTGGCCCGCATTACATTTTTCAGCTGCAAACGTCGGGTGCCCTTGGTGGCTTGAATCCGCTCGTCGTTGGGCAAATTTATGGCAATGGTTTTGCTGCCTGCATTGCAATCGCCGGCATAAAAAACTACATCGTAGGCATTAATTTCGGAGCCGCTGCCATCAAGCGCCGGCTTATACTCCTCAGAAACCGGAAGTCCGGCCTGCAATTCGGGGAGGTAGGCCGTAAATTTCTCCAGCTTTTTGCTCCATTCCTGATCTCGAATAAGCACATAGGCCTCAAAGGCCGCTTTTTGACCAAACCACTTGTCCTCGTAAGTCTCAATAGGACCAATTACCAAATCTAAGGGGCTGCTTTTCATGTCCATCCAAGCCAAGTCGCTTTCGTAATACCGGTTGCTGGTAAAGGCCTTGGCCCGCTCTTCCAAATAGGTTTTCAGTCCTGCATCGGGCGATAAGGCCGCTGCTTCCTGAAGCAACGCTGCTGCTCTACCCAATTCCTTTTCAAAGGCCTTGGCATAAGGAACAGCCATTAGCGTATGCTCAGAACTGTAGCGCACCAAGGTATACAAACTGTTTTTGGAGCTGTCCGGCCAAGATTCAAAGGCTTCCTCCGACACATCTTGTGGATACAGATTGGCTCCCGCCGGCTTTTCGCCGAAGCCCGGTAAAAATGGCTTGTTGTTGTCCAACCTGTCCCAAGGGCCATAATTGATTTGAGTAAAACGCTTGGCCGCAGAATCGCTAATTCGATCCAACAACAGATGCGGTTCCCCATAGGCTTGCAACCAGAACAGGGTATCCATAATGGCTGCGGCCTCCATCAACAAAGGCAACATTTTTTGGTACGGAGCCTCCAGATGACTTATATCCGCCGTTAATTCAACTTCCTTGTAAATGGCTAATCGCTGCTGAATATGCGCTTGTTGAGCCTCCGTAAGCACAATGGGTTCGGGCTTATCCATACCCGGACCTCCACAAGAGGCCAATCCAAGAAAAATAAGTCCGGCAAACAAATACCTCATGACACCACAATTAAATGATAGTTTTTCTTTCCGTTTTGAACCAACAAATACCGATTCTGAAGTAAAGCTAAAGAAGATGGAGCAACTTCCTCGGTTATTTTTTGCTTATTCACCGCCAAGGCACCACTTTTAATTTTCCTTCGCGCTTCTCCCTTGCTTGGAAACACCGGAGCCTCCTCGGCAAGCAAATCTACCAAGCTTGTGGCCGAACGGAAGGCTTGGTCGGAGATTTCATGCACGGGAACTCCTTGAAACACTTCCCGAATCTCATTTTCCGAAAGCTGTTGCAATTGTTCGGTAGTTCCTTTTCCAAACAAGAGTTCGCTGGTAAGCTCAGCAAGTCTAAGCGCCTCTGCCCCATGCACACGTTCGGTGAGCTCTCTTGCCAAGAACCGCTGAAGCTCCAATTTGTGCGGCTCTTGCTCGTGGGCTTTTATCAAAGCCTGGATATCCTCTACTTCGGCCAGGCTAAAAATATGCACATAACGCACAGCATCTTGATCGCTGGCCCTCAGCCAAAACTGGTAAAAATCGTAAGGCGAGGTTTTCTTAGGATCCAACCAAACCGCGCCCGATTCTGTTTTTCCAAATTTGGTGCCGTCGGCCTTGGTAAGCAAAGGCGAAATTATGGCAAAAGCTTCCCCTCCGGCTTTGCGGCGAATAAACTCGGTGCCGGTGGTCATATTGCCCCATTGGTCAGAACCTCCCATTTGAAGCTCACAACCCAAGTGTGCATACAAATGGTAAAAATCGTAACCTTGCAAAAGCTGATAGGTGAATTCTGTAAAGGAAAGCCCCGTATCCATGCGCTTTTTAACAGATTCCTTAGCCAACATATAGCCTACAGGAATGTGCTTTCCCACGTCACGAATAAAGTCGATAAAAGACATGGGGCCAATCCAATCCAAATTATTCACCAAAGTAGCCCCATCTTTTCCATCAAAATCTAGAAACTTCTTCAACTGCCCTTCAATGCAAGCCGCATTGTGCCTAACGGCCTCCTCGGTAAGCAAATTGCGCTCCTGGGATTTCCCCGAGGGGTCTCCAACCATTCCTGTAGCACCACCCACTAAGGCAATGGGTTTGTGTCCTGAGCGCTGCAAATGCACCAAAAGCATCACCTGAACCAAATGGCCTACATGCAAAGAATCGGCCGTAGGATCAAAACCCACATAGGCACTAACTTGCTTCTTTTCCAGCAATTCTTTGGTTCCCGGAACCATGTCTTGGATTAGGCCCCGTTTTTCTAACTCGTCAATGAATGATTTCATGCTTTTGCTTATGGCAAGCAAAGGTAAAGAATGCCCCGGCAATGAAAAAGGAACGAGGTTTAGCGAATCAAATGCACCTTTCCATGCATATCCAAGTCGTCTCCGCCGGGCAAGGTCATACTAAGCCTCCAAACATACACGCCGGTAGGATACAGCTTTCCTTCCTCGTCTTTTCCGGTCCAACCCTTTTCTATATCATTGGAAACAAACAATACGCTACCCCAACGGTCGTGAATGCGCAGGCTAAACTCCTGTGCGGCTCCGGCCCTCACCAAAAATACTTCATTTACCCCGTCTCCATTGGGCGTAAAGGCATTCGGCACATACACATTGCAAGCCAAGGCGAATAAAAATTCTTGAACAACGGCACATTGGTTGGCGTCTCGAATTTCAAGCACCAGCTTTAGGTTGTCGGAGGGACGAACTACCGGCTCGGTACAATCCAAACAACTGAGTACGTCCGGCACGCTCCAATCAAACGCATAGGGCGCTACCCCGCCCGAAGGACTAAAGGAAAGCTGAGCCGATTCTCCACATACCAAATCAAACCGCTCTTGAGCAGGATTTATTCTTAAGCTATCCGGAGACTGAATGACCGCTTGGCCGCTAAGGATGCAATTATGGGCATCTACCATTTGGTAATTTAGCACACCGGCACTTAGGCCCGTTAGGACAGGTCCAATAGAATAGGTATAGGGCGGAACACCACCCATGGCGTTCAACACAGCCTCCCCATCCGCAGAACCGGCACAGCGAGCCGCAACCACGGCAGTTTGGTCTATTAAAGGTTGTGGCTCATCCAAATCTATGGAAAGCACCTGACTTTGACCAACCGCGTCGCTTACCTGCACCGCATAAGCGCCGGCAGATAATCCACTCAAACTGTCCGAAGTGTTCCCTACCGGGTTCTGCCATTGAAAAGCAATCGGCGCACAACCACCGCTTACCGTAAGGCCAATGGCTCCGTCATTTGCACCAAAACAAGAAAGCTCCGTTCCTCCGGGCAAATACTGACTGGTGGTGTACTGCACCTGCATCGGGGTAGGATTTACCGTAACCGTAGCTTGGCACTGGTCCGTCTGCCCCGCAAAATCCGTGACCGTCAAACTTACCATGGCCTGTGGCACATCGCTGCAGTCAAAAGACGTTTGACTTAGACTAATGGACTGAATGCCACATAGGTCAAATGACCCTGCATCTATGGCCGAGGCTTGTATCGTAGCTTGATTTTGGGCATTTAAGGTCACGCTTATGTCTTGACAAAGAGCGGTTGGCGCCACCGTATCGCTTACCGTAACCGAAAAAGTAAAGGTCGAATCAAAATGCTGGGCTTGGCCATCGTTCAGCACCAAGCTGATAACTGCCGTGCCGCTCTGCCCGGCCACCGGAGTCGCCTGAAGGGTTCGGTTGGCACCGGCCCCTCCAAGCACCAAATTCCCATTAGGCAGCAAGGCTTGATTGGAAGAACTAGCCGTGGCTTGTATTGCCCCGGCTGCCTGTTCGTTGTCCTGAACCGTAAAATTCCAGGTCCAACCCGGATCGTTCAGGCACACCGAAGTGTCTTGCAACGTTTGCACCATAAATGGCGGCGTATTGGCAGCCTCGCCCCGCACATTAATCAACAAGGGATTTATGGGCTGACAAACGCTGTAGCTATCGGAATGAGCTATGGTCAACTGACCATTGACAATGCCCGCCGCCGCGGGACTGAATTGCACTTGAAAAGATACCGAATCGCCGGGAGGAACCGTGGTGGGGTTGGGCTGTTGCACCACCGCAAACACCGGATTGTTGCTCTGTACCGGAGGTGTTCCGGTTAGGTTTAAGGGGCTTTCGCCCGGATTCACAATCCAAAACGTATGGGTTTGAGAAGCGCCAATCAGCACCTGTCCAAAATCGGTAAGGTTGGCCGGGTTGGGCACCGTATTGTGCGGAATGTTGAGGCTATTGCCATGCACTTCAATGCCGGCAACGGAAACCACCGCAATATCGTCGATGGCCCAGCCGCGGTCGTTCGCTGCTTCATCGCTATGAAAGGTGAAACGTACTTTGCAATTCGGCAAATTGTCGTAGGCACTAACATCTATCAACACCCGAGTCCAAGTGGTTCTAAAATTAAACCAAGCCGGATGCGTCAGCTGAAAATAGGGCGTAGAAGAGGGATTCAACGACATATTGCCATCGTAAGCAGCGGAGGGGCAAATCTCCTGATTCAGCAAAATCCAAGAATTGCCACCATCGGTGCTCCATTCCACATAGCCGCCATCCCAATTGCCGGTTTCCGAGCGCATTTGCATAAAAAACTCCAAGCGCGTATCGTCAAAGCCCGTTAGGTTAATGGTCGGAGATTCAATTTGATATAAAATGTAATGCAGCGCTTGAGCCTGCTGATAAAAATTGTTGCCTTCGTTATAAAACACCCCGCCTCCGGCTCCGGGGCTATGATCGTTGGCCGGAACAATGGGCACAACCGCCTGAAAATCAAAGCCGGGCTGCATAATTGGGTAGCGCAACCCGGTATTCACCCAACCGCCCAAATTATCGCAGTTGTGGCTATATACCGTAGTTTGCCCGGCAAGGCTTGCAAACAAAGCCGGCAATGCCAGGCTCAAAAAACAAAGGAACTTTCTTAGGGTCACAATATTACAAGATACAAAATAATCGAATGAAAGCTGCTCCTTTTCTAAATTTAAGGAACAGGAATGGTTTTAACGCCTAAGCAATGGATTTTTAGGGCGGCATTTCCTGCCCTTCCTACTACGCTTCGGTCTCCGGGCTTTTGGGGCTAAGCGGTACGGGGTCCCCTCCCTAGAGGTTCGGGGCCTCCGCCCGCCAAGCCCCAAAAGCCCGCATCCCTGCAGGGTAGCCGGTCGGTCAGGGCCGCGGTTTACTACATACTAGGGAATTACTTCTCCATATGTTCAATTCGTGTATTTCGCATGGGCTTAAAAATGCTTCAAGCGAAGACCCCAAAGCCTAAAACTTGCCAGCCCGGGCGCCTTCAACACAACCAATACGCTTGTTTAACCTAAGTTTTTTACAAATAAGGCCATCCTTTCCGTATAGCTCCCTATCTTCGCGGCCAAATTATGACAGCAATTCGAAACGTTGCCATCATCGCCCACGTCGATCATGGCAAAACCACATTGGTGGACAAAATCATGCACTATTGTGCCTTATTCAAAGCCCACGAAACCACCGGAGAACTCATCTTGGACAACAACGACCTGGAAAGGGAGCGTGGCATTACCATTTTGTCCAAAAATGTATCTGTTCGTTATAAGGACGTAAAAATCAACCTGATTGACACTCCGGGCCACGCCGACTTTGGAGGAGAAGTAGAACGGGTATTGAACATGGCCGACGGAGTATTGCTGTTGGTAGACGCCTTTGAAGGGCCCATGCCGCAAACCCGCTACGTGTTGAGTAAGGCCATTTCCCTGGGCTTAAAACCCATTGTTGTGGTCAATAAGGTGGACAAAGAAAATTGTCGCCCGGACGAGGTTCAGGAGGCCGTTTTTGACCTGATGTTTAATTTGGACGCTTCCGAAGACCAGCTGGAATTTAGAACCGTTTACGGCTCTGCCAAACAAAACTGGATGGGGCCCGATTGGCAAAAACCCTCCGAGGATATTGGTTATTTGCTGGACAGCATTTTAGAAGAGATTCCTGCACCCAATCCCCCTCAAGGAAACCTACAACTCCAAATTACAAGCATCGACTACTCCAATTACATTGGCAGAATCGCCGTAGGTCGAGTGCACAGAGGTTCCATTGCCGTGAACCAACCCATTACCCTTTTGCACCGCGACGGTGGAAGCACCAAAGCTCGTATTAAGGAATTGTACGTGTTCGAAGGTTTAGGTAAAATCAAAACCGAAGAGGTGGTAGCCGGCGATATTTGCGCAGTAGTTGGCGTGGAAGGATTTGAAATTGGAGACACCATTGCCGACGGAGAAGCTCCCGAAGCCATGCCTCCCATCAGTATTGATGAGCCTACCATGAGCATGACCTTTACCATCAACAACAGTCCCTTTTATGGTAAGGAAGGTAAGTTTGTGACTTCGCGGCACCTTCGCGACCGTCTGTTTAAGGAAACAGAGAAAAATTTAGCACTCAAAGTAGAGGAGACCGGCAGCCAAGATACATTTACTGTATTTGGCAGGGGCATTCTTCACTTGTCTATTTTGATTGAAACCATGCGCCGCGAAGGCTACGAATTGCAAGTGGGTCAGCCCAAAGTAATTCTAAAAGAAATAGAGGGGAAAGTCTGCGAGCCTGTGGAATTGTTAAGCATTGATGTACCCGAAGCCTATTCGGGCAAAGCCATTGAGCAAGTAACACAGCGCAAAGGAGAAATGAAAGTAATGAACCCTAAAGGCGATTTGGTGCACCTGGAGTTTGAAATTCCTTCGCGCTCTCTTTTGGGTTTGCGCACCGCCCTCTTGAACGTAACCGCCGGAGAAGCTACCGTTACGCACCGATTCATGGAATATATGCCTTTGAAAAGCACCGCACCTTCGCGTGCCCACGGAGCGCTTATTTGCATGGAAACCGGCACTGCCATTGCTTATGCCCTGGACAAACTGCAAGACCGCGGTCGCTTTTTTGTTGCTCCGGGCGAAGAAGTATACATGGGTCAGGTAGTTGGCGAACACAGCCGCGACAACGACTTGGTTGTGAATTTAACCAAGAGCAAAAAACTAAGCAACGTGCGGGCATCGGGCTCCGACGACAAAGCCTCTTTGGCTCCGCCCATTCGCTTTTCTTTGGAAGAATCCTTGGAGTATATCCAAGCCGATGAGTACGTAGAAGTTACACCCAAAAGTTTGCGTTTACGTAAAATACATTTGGACGAAAACGACCGGAAGCGAGCTGCCAATACAGCGCAACAAGCTTCATAGGGCGCCGGACTGCGGCGGTACCGTGCCGCATTTTTCTTTGTGGCAGGCAAGCCTTTGGCGCGGCGGAACCTTTGGTGAGCCCCGCCAAAGGCTATGGCTGCCCAAAGAAAAAAAGGGACGTAAAGCCAAAGGCCGGAATACGCCCCCAAAAAATTCTCCCTAAATTTAGGGGAATGAAATGGCCACGGATATTTATCGCTTTTGCACTTTTAGGGTGCAGCCTACCCATTTTGGCACAGACCAACAATAGATTTGGCCTGCATTTGGGGCCTATTGTATCGGAACTTCAGAGTTTTGGAACCGATGCTCCAAGCTACGATTTGAGACTGCGCCTGTATGCCGGCGTATTTCACGAAGTAAGCTTTGATAAAAATTTTGGCTTTGTTACGGAAGTGGCTTATGCCGGCCACGGAGGAATGCAGGCGGTTGAGGTGTTTAATGATGCAGGCGAAAGTGTGGGTTTGGCCGATTACAGAATTAACCTAAATTATTTTCAGCTGCCGGTGATGTTTCGTGCTAAGTCGGGCGGTGAAATATTTCGTGCGTTTGCAGATGTAGGCGGTTATTTTGGAGTGTTGGCGACGGCTAAAGGCCGGTTTTCTCCGGGAAGTTTGCCCGACAACCAAAATCCTCCGGACGAAACCAATCTGTACGAGAAATATAAGGTGTGGGATGCGGGCATTCGTGCGGCCATTGGCCTGGAAATACAGCCTATGCCTGCCCATGTGTTCTTTGTACGGGCGCAGTTTTCGCAAGGGTTGATGGATATTGCCTCCGAAAAAACACAAACCAAGAGAAATCAATTGATTGGCCTAAGTTTAGGCTATTACTTTGAGCTGTAAGCCAGGCTTTAGGTGCTTGTGGAGCAACCATGCCTTGTGTAGGTTCCCTGCTTAAGCCAAATCGTTTTCTGCCACCACCTCTTGTACGCCGGGCACCATGCGTTTAAGCAGCTGCTCAATGCCAGCTTTTAGGGTGAGGGTGCTGGAGGGACAACCGGCGCAAGCCCCGCGCATGGCCACATATACGGTTCCTTCTTTGAAGCCGCGGAAAGCAATTTCGCCGCCATCCTGCTCCACGGCCGGGCGAATGAACTCGTCTAAAATTTCGGTAATTCGGGCATCGGCCTCATGGGGTTCCAGCGGCTCCAAATTCTTTGCTTTGGGCTTGGGAGGCTCAGGAAGCTTTGTAATGGCCGGGTTTCCAGCTTCCAAAAAATCCCGAATGTAGTCGCGGATTTCGTTCATTATCTCATACCACTCAATGCCTTCTACTTTAGTAAGGGTTACAAAGTTGCTGGCTACATATACCGACTGAACAAAAGGAAAGCGAAAGAGGGCCCCGGGCAAGTCGTCCTTAGCCGCCATAGATGCATCGGTAAACTCGGCACTTTTGTTGGGCAACAAAGGCTGGTTTACCACGAACTTCATGGTAGCCGGGTTGGGTGTAGTTTCTGCGTATACAACAAGTGGATTCATGCTATTCCGTCTTTACTGCAAAGGTAGATTAATTGTCGTCATCGCCTGCTCCAAAAAGCATGCGGTCAATTAAAATAGTAGCAAAATCAACCTGGGACTCCATTTCTAAAAAAGGGGTTGGACCTGAGTCTTTTTGCAAGCTTAGTCCATTGCTAAATGGCTCGTAGCTTAATATTCTATAATAAGGGAGCTGTTTATTGCCCTTTTGCCCAACAAACAACAGGCGCTTATTGGTAATGTACATTAGGCCGGAATCGATAAGTTTAAGGTAGTCTTCGGAAACCCGCTCCACGCCCAAAGAACCGGCAGACCAATAAATACCGCGTACAATTCGAATGCGTGCGGTAGGGCCGCCATAATTTATTCGGCGGGTTCTGCTTCGGTATTCATACCAAGCTACCGGGAGGCTCAAATAAGCTTCTTCTCCCTTTCTTAGGTTAATTCCAACATCCAGGCCTTTTAAGGGTCCGGATTCTAAATACCAGTAGAATTGAAAGCGGAGCAGCTCTTTGGTTTCCAACCTTTCTTCCGGTAACTCCACCCCAAAATGGGCAGCCAGCTCTTTTAGCTCCTGAATTTCTTGAGGGCTCAACCGCTCGTTTTGAGTCAATTCCTGCAAGCGTTGCTCTATTCTTGTTTCTGCGGCCTTACTCATGATATCTTTTGCCGTCTCAGGCTCAATGCGCAACTCAGGCAACAACCGATCCAGATTTTGCTGTTCGTCTTTGGTCAATTGGTTGTCGGAAAGGTAGTGTTCTACCATCCTTTGGTAGGTGCCATGAGCTTCGTTAGAAATTAGTGCTTTGGCTTGCTGCGCATCCATGCCTAAAAACACCACCAATCGATCGACTTGTTTTGGCCAATCTTTGGGCAGAGGCTCCAGGGCCCAAACGTACCGAAGGTATTTAGCAAGAATAGGTCCGGCCAAGGCCTTCCCATGCTTTCGCCATCTAATTCTAAAAGGTCGCGCCACTTCTGCTGCCCGATAGTTATCTAACCCTTGAAGGTCGTCGGGGAAGCCGGCCAAAAAATCCTCCAACCTTTTTGCAGCACCCTGTTTATCTGCAATGGGCAAAAGCCGCTGTATAATGCCCGGTTTTATTTCCGGAAATGATTCAAATGCCATAATTGCAATATACCACTTTAGGTAAAAACAGCCATAGAAGCATAAGGTTCTAAGCTTGCGCAAAGGCCAAAAAGAGGGAATAGCACGGCCAAGATTTTTTGTAATTTTGTGTATATGGCATCGTCGGCAAAAGTTACGAACAACATTTCCATTCAGGTTCAAACCCGCTTTCAGGAAGAAGCCTCAGACCCCAATGAGCCTTACTACTTGTTTGCATACCGTATTACCATAGAAAATCAGGGGCCACATCCGGTGCGTTTGCTTCGCAGAACGTGGGAAATTTTTGATGCCAACAACCACCACCGCCAAGTGGAAGGTGCCGGTGTGGTGGGTCAGCAACCCATCATTCAACCCGGTGAGCAATTCAGTTACCAATCCGCATGCAATTTAGCTACGGAACTGGGATCTATGAAAGGGCAATACATTATGGAAAACCTAATTACCCGCGAAACTTTTTCAGCAGAAATTCCTGAATTTGTGCTGGTTACTCCTGCAAGGCTTAACTAATGTCTTTTACTCAAGAACAGCTTTCTAAAGAGGTTCGATGGCAATTTTCGCGTAGCTCCGGAAAGGGAGGACAGCACGTAAATAAAACCAGTACCAAGGTCACCCTCTTCTGGAAACTCCAAGAAAGTGCGCTGTTTAGCGAAAACCAAAAAAGCCGAATCGCTCAAAAGCTGGCTTCCAAAATCAACGCCGAAGGAGCATTGGTTTTGGACCAGGAGTCGGAGCGCTCTCAATACCTAAATAGAAAACTTGCCCTACGGAAGTTGGCCAAGCTATTAAAGGACGCGCTACGCAGACCTAAACCACGCAAAGCCACCCATCCACCGCCTCAAGCCCTGGCCGAAAGAAAAGAGAAAAAGAGCAAACGCAGTGCCATTAAATCATTGCGCCGTCCGCCTAAGCTTAACGAATAGCTAAACCTAAGCCCCAAATGCTGCCGCCAAGGTCCAAACCTGTGTTTTGGCTTTTAGAGGCTGCGGCAAGACTTCCCAGCAAGCCCCTAAGGTGGCCCCGGTAGTCAATACATCGTCTACCAACACTATGGCCGAAGCCTCTTCTGCAAATGCACCTATACCGTTCCAGGCCATGGCATTCGACAGATTTTTTTTGCGCTCCTCCTTGTTCATTCCCGTTTGTGTTTTGGTATGCCTTAGCCTACGCAAGGCGCTCTGCTCTATGCTTCCTCCCCAAACCTGTTGCAGACCCTGAGCCAAACTTAAACTTTGGTTGTACCCTCTTTGACGCCATTTGGCCGGATGCAGTGGAACAGGAATAAAAACAGGTGAGCCCCCCAAAAAACCGGAGCCCATTTCCAAAGCAGCTTGCGAAGCCAAATAGGAGGCTAAGGAGGCCCCTCCCTGGTATTTTATGCGGTGTACTAAAGGCCGCACAGAATTGTGCTCCGAAAAAAAAAGCCAATTGTGCATTGCCTCAACCGGAAGAGAATCCTTTAGCGGTCGCTGTATAGGATGTTGTGGCCAATTCCAAAAAAAAGTTCGGGGCAATTGCCCCAAACAAGTAAAACACAAATGTTGCTCCCCAAGCTGCAAAGCTTGGCTACAAATCAGACATTCGGAAGGAAAAAAAAAGCCCGCTAAATCACGCCAAATCATAGATTTTATTTTTGGCGGGGGCCTGTATTTCCGAAAGTTAAGAATTTTTCGTTTTTTCACACAGATTTTCTACAATCAAAAAAACTGCCATGAGCGAAACGACCCCTATTACCCCAGGTAACCCCCAGCCAAGGAAAGAAGAAAAAAAGCAAAACAACCGCGTATTGCTTCTCTTGCTTCTGCTCTTACTCTTATTACTTGGCGGAGCTGCCGGTTATTTAGGCTACGTGTATTTGGACCATACCGAGAAAATAGCCACACAAAAAGCTGAATACGATAAGCTACAGGCCGACTACGACCAGCTCCAGGCCGAATTGGACGAAACCAAAGCGGCTTACGATCAGCTCATGCAAGAGAATGAAGGAATGAGGTCTGAACTGGAAGCCAAAATGGCTGAACTGGAAGAGCTTCAAAAGCAATTAGACAGAGCCCGAGCCGCCAATTATAGATTGAGCAAGGGAGATATGAACAACAAACAGTTGAGCGAGCTCCGTAACGAAAGAGACCAACTGCTTGCCCGTTTAGAAAGTCTCGAAAACGACAACAAACAATTGGCTAGCTCCAGAGATTCTATAAAAACCAACCTGGATATCTCAGAAACCCGCAGGCAAGCACTCACCGACACCAACGTTATCCTAACCGAACAAGTAGAAAAAGCCAAGCAGCTTACCGTTTTCCGCGCGGAGCTTTTCGGTGTTAAAGTGCGCAGAAACGGAGATGCCTTTACCGAAGACAGGCTCAGAAAATGTGCCCGACTCGAAGTAGAGTTCGATGTACAAAAAAATGAGATTGCCGAAGCCGGTGAACGTGAAGCCCATATCGTTATTTACACCCCCGGAAAAATCATTATCAACGACAACCCAAAGCAAACCTTTGAATACAACGGGGTTCAAAAGTTATATACGACCAAAAAGGTGTTCAATTACCAAAACAAACCACAAATGGTAATTGCCGAATACGAGATCATGGACGAATTGCCAGAAGGCCTGTATACCGCAGAGGTGTACATAGACAAAAAACTGGCCTTTACCACCAAAACCAAATTCCGAAGATAAGCACCACTAAAACCGGCCTCAGCGCCGGTTTTTTTTTGCCCATTAATACCGTACTTCTAGCCCTAACTGCGTATAGCCAACACATCGCAGTCGGTGGTTACCAAACGGTAACCGGCTGCTTGTAACTTGGAGGTGCAAACCAAAAATTCAGCTTCCGGAATATGCAGTTTTTCAAAACAAATCATGGCTACATCCAACCGCTGGATGTCCAAAGCCTGCAATAAAATATGGTCGTAACCTTCGGTGTCAATTTGCAACAAGTCCAAACGACCTGTCGCGTTCTCCATAATCCAGGCGTTAAGCTCATACACAGGCATTTCTCTAGCCTCTATCCAATGGTCGACTTGTTCCGGAAGCGTTTCTCTGTATTTTTTTGCCCGTCGGACCACATAGCCGGAAGCAATCTGAGCTTCCAACTGCTCCCTACTTAGGGAGCTCAAACCGGTGGCCCATCGCTTGCTGGAAAAAGCTAAGCAATACAAAGGCGCCGTGCCTGATTTAGTACCTAGTAAGGCCTTTACGGGCACCACCCAAGGGGTGCGCTTGTGCAGGGCGCTTAGCTGATTAAAAGGGACTTCTAAAGGCTCAAAACGATGGCCTTGCCAGTGGTCCCGAAAAATAAAGGGGAAAATAGGGTCGTTTATTCTTCCATCGTTGGCTCCTATTTGCAAAAAAGTAAAGGACTGTTGGCCCTTAGACTTTTGATGAATTTCGCACTCAATGGCATTTCTTGGCTTCCAAAAAAGTCGGTAAAAAACACCTACCCAACGTGGGAAACGACTTACCGTCCATAGTTTAATCCGGGCTACTAAGGGGCGAAAAAAATGCTTAAACCCTGCACTCATGATTTGCCTCTCTTTAGGTTTGATTGACCTTTTCGGGTGTAATCCAGCGCTGAAAAAGTACGCAGGCTACCAAATCTCCGGTTACGTTTATTGCCGTTCGAAACATACCGAGTATCCTGTCCACCCCAATTATAAGCATCAAACCCTCGGCAGGAATACCGGCACTCTGAAGTACCGAAGCCATAACCACCACGCCACCTCCGGGCACAGCGGGAGTACCAATGGAAGCCGCTAAAATGGTAACCATAACCAACAGCAATTGACTTATGGGCAGTTCCATGCCATAGGCTTGGGCAATAAAAACTGTAGTAACGCATTGAAAAATGGCCGTTCCATCCATATTTATGGTGGCCCCAATGGGAATAATAAAATCGCTTACCTTAGAAGATATACCCAGCTTTTCGTCTGCGGTTTTCATGGTTAAGGGCATAACTGCAGCGGAACTGGTGGTGGCAAAGGCAAGCAACTGGGCTTCACGGACTGCAGCCAAAAACTTCCATGGCGACCGTTTGCCCAATAAAGTTACAGCCAACAAATAAAGAATTAAAAGCACCAGCAAACCCAAAACCACCACTCCCATATATACCAGCAAACTTGCCATGCTCTGCAAACCTACCGAAAGTACCAAAGCAGCTACCATTCCAAATACGGCATAAGGCACCAAACGCATGGCCCAGCCAACCACCGTCATGCAAATCGATTGTGTTGCCTCCAATAATTTTATCAGGGCTTCCCTATTGCTTCCCTTGAGTTGCATCACTGCAATGCCAATAATTATAGAGAATATCACCACTCCCAGCATTTCACCACTCACCATAGCGGCCAAAGGGTTGTTTGGCAATAAATTGCCAATGCTATCGGGCAGGCGCTGCAATAAGCTCCCCGTGGCACCTACTCCCAAATCCGAAGCCGCCGGAGCTTCCAACCCTTGAATTCTACTGCCCGGCTTTATCCATAAAGCCAATACAGACCCAATGCTTATGGAAAGCAAGGTAGTGGTCAAAAAATAGGCCAATAACTTAAGGCCCATTTGCCGCAACTGATCCGAGGAGTTGCTTATGATTCCTGTGATTATCGAAGAAAAAATCAAGGGAATCATAATCATCTGAACCAAACGCAAGAACAAGTTGCCCGGCAAAGCCAACCAAGCACTCCAATCATCCGCCCGCTGCTCCGAAAGCCAATCGGTGCCCGGCCCAAGAACAAAGCCTACACCCGCACCCAACACCAAACAAATAAAAACCTTAAGCCAAAGACGCTTTTCTACCAGCCGACGCAAATACCGCGTGAGCTCATTCAGCGATACTACTTCTGCTTCCGCCATTTAGGCTTCAAAGTAATTTCGAACCCAGGCTACCTTTTGGTTCTCCGTCATTTGGTCGGCAGTTTCTACAAAAACTTTGGGGCCATGGTGCAGCGATTCCAGCGCTTTGCCCAGTTGCTGCTTCATATGCGCAGGCCCAAAGGCCACTACCTGCTCCGCAGTTCCAACCAGACTAGAAATTTGCTCAATAAATGCTTGCTCTGCCGACTCGCGGCGGGCATCGCGTTTCTTTTGGGGATCTACAAACTGGGTACCAAAACGCGTACCGTCTTTTCCCTCCCCGGGAATTCTTTCTTGCCCTTCCACTTCGGAGTGAATATGATGCAATACTTCCTTTCCGTCGCTAATTAAAGCTTCTTTTGAATCTATCCAAATGCCAATACTTTTCATAGGAAATGTGTCGTTTCTAACAAATTAAACAAATTTCGGGAACTCTAAGACTTAAAATTTAATGAGCCCAGATTTACTTCTATAACTCAAGGCACCACCGTAAACTCTATCACTGATACCCCATTGCTGTTCGTCGAACTGGCCAAGGTGCTCCCCGCAGGCAACCATATCGGCAACTCCGTATACAGCCCATAGGATTGATCGCTTGTACGCGTAGCACTGGTAGACGAACTGGTAGCCCCCTGAAATCTATACGAACGTCCACTCACAAAAACATCCTGCCCATTTATCAACACTCGTTTGCTCAGTAAGGTGGTACTTGTGGTTCCTGTGGTTCCTAGGTCAGAAGACGCAAATACCGAGGTGACTTTCCAAACTTTCCCCGCTGGTACGGTTTCGCTGTTCGTTACCACTTTCACCTGGCTGAATTGTAATGTCTGAGCACTCAAACCGCTGCAAATCAATGCAAAAAACAAAAATAGGGCACGCATAAATCTAAATTTATTCAAATGTAGGAAATTAACAGCCGCCCAAGCCTTGCCCCAAGCCTTAAAAACCGCCTCCTACCAAACAATGAGCCCATATCTTACGTTTTACTTACATGAAACCTGTTGCTCTTAGCATTGGTATATCCAGCGCGCTTGTTCTGCTCTATGCGGCTGCCCCGGCCCTCGGTCTCGGTTATTCTTTGGTCTTCCTCCTGTTTCTCTTGGCCAATGTCGGGCTGTTTTGGATGGTATACCGCATCCTCACCAAAGGAGAACCCTCCACCAAAACCTGGGACGAAGGCTACCGCTACGACGATATAGACGAAAAACTGGGCTAAGCTTAGTAGGTGATTACCACTTGGCCATTTCCATTGCGACCACCGGTCTGCATGGTGCCATTGGTCACCCCACTAATATAGCCCGAACCACCGGCTCCTGCTTTGCAATGGCACGAACCGCCGCCGCCATACCAGCCGCCACCGCCGCCGCCAGTAGCACCACAACCGCATTCTCCGCCGGCAACGCCACCTTGCCCAAAACTTCCCGGGCCACAAGTAAAATTGCAAGAATAACCTCCGGGCTGCCCTCCGGCCGTTTGCGTACCCGGCGTAGGTTGACTTCCCGAATTGCAGGAACCGCTTGGATTACCACCGACCAAACCACCTCCATCTCCACCAAAGGTATTGGCAGAAGAGGGGCAGGTACTCCCGGCTCCGCCACCACCGCCGGCCACAATCACTCGATCGTTTAAACCCGTCCCTCCCACGCGCACGTCGGTGCCGCCGCCGCCACCACCAAACTCAGAGGTACTAACGGTAGGACCTCCGCCCCCATTCCAGCCTCCGGCACTTAAGGTTCCTGCACCTCCAACATAAATCTGCAACACCTGCCCGGCACTAACACTCAAAAATCCGCTGGAATAACCTCCCTGCCCCGCTCTTCCGGTATTGGGGTCGCCTCCCTGAGCTCCCCAACATTCAATCCGAACCGAACATACCGCCGCAGGAACCGTCCAACTTTGAGGACTTCCCGTATAATTAAAGCTTACCGTATTGTTGCCCAAGGGCTGGCAGTTGGCCACAACCACCGTGTCTGTACTCGACGCGGTACACCCCTGCGCATCGGTCACCGTAAGTTGCACCGCATAACTTCCAGGATTACTCCACTGAACGCTTGGGTTCTGAGCCGAAGAACTGGCCGGCGTTCCGCTCTGAAACAACCAAGCATGACTCACGCCCTGACCGCTCAAGTTGGGATTAAAAGAAGTAGCAAAATTGGTGCCGGTTGGGTTCGGTTGAATCGAAAAGGTACTGTCCGGAGCCGCCACCTGCATCGAAAAACTTTGGGTAGCCGAGCTCCCACAACCGTTTTGGGCTTGAACCGTAATGCTTCCGCCGATATTGCCAAAATCTACCACAATACTGGTATCGTTGCTGTTTCCTTGAATGATTGCCCCCGGCGGCAATGACCATTGATAACTGCTCGCCCCGGCCACAGCAGAAACCGAAAACACCTGGCCTGTGCTGCCCGGACACACCGACGCAGGACCCGAAATCGCCCCCGGCTGACCCGGCGGCTGACTGCAATCGCAGAGCACATTGCGCCAACTGTTGGGAATATACACCTGCAAACAACGCTCCGTCGTATTGTAAATCTGCAATCCTTCCTCCGGATTCTGTATGGCATTTCTCTGACCCGTGCTCAGCTTATTCACCAAAAAGCCTTTGGTGGTGTCGTTGAGCCGAAGCAACACCGACGCCGGCAAACCTCCGGTTGTGTCACCAATAGTAATTCCCTGGCCCTGAAGCCCCAAGCAACAAAAAACAAAACACAAAACCAGCAACAAACGCATAGCAAATAATTTCCCACAAGTTACAGGTTTTTTATTTTTGGGCGCCCGGTTCCAATGCATTAACATAGCCCGTGTCCGCCCTCCCTCCGGTCCACTTTACCCCCTTTAGGCAGAGCAGTGCTACAGGGGCTCCGTGCCGATCGGGGGCTCCCTGTTCCGCTTCGCTTGCTCCTTCTTGCCAAAAATCGCCCCAAAAAGCTTATTTTTATACAATCCAAGCCTCCAAACGAGGCGACAGCTTAATAACCCAAGCCTCCAAAGGAGGCGACAGCATAATAAAAGAGGCGACAGCTTAATAACCCAAGCCTCCAAAGGAGGCGACAGCTTAATAAAGGAGGCGACATCATAATAACCCAAGCCTCCAAACGAGGCGACAGCATAATAAAGGAGGCGACAGCTTAATAAAGGAGGCGACATCATAATATAGGAGGCGAAATCATAATAACTGAATACGTATTATATGGAAAAATGCTATTCGATAATTTATGTGGAATTAATATTTGCTGTTCAATCCAAAGACTGCCTAATAGCAGCGCATTGGCAAAACGAACTCTACAAATACATGTGCGGTATAGTTCGTGCAAAAAATCAAAAAGTATACGCCATCGGCGGTGCCGCAGACCATGTACACCTACTTGTGAGTATAAAAACAAACATAGTTTTAGCAGATCTGGTGAGAATCATCAAAGCCAACACATCCAAATGGATCAATGAAAAGAAATTTACCCCCAAAAAGTTTACCTGGCAAAAAGGCTACCTAGCCTTTTCATCCAGCAAATACAGCATAGATAAAGACATAGCAGCTATTCGAACCCAAGAAGACTACCATAAAAAGTACAGCTTTCAACAAGAATACCTGCGCAAAACCCGAAAAGTCAACCTAAATCCCTACGAAAAGCAAATATTTGATTGGCTAAATTAACCAATTTAAGCCTCCATTAAGCCTCCGAAGGAGGCGAAAGCTTAATAAAAGGAGGCGAAAGCTTAATAAGGCGACAGCTTATAGGCGAAAACTAATAGCCATTTTGAGGTAAAAATTATTACCTACCTGGGGGGAAGCATAGGCTCCGTAGCGGTAAAAAACACCCACCCCAAATCCGGATAAGTTTAAGGTTATAAGGTCTTCTACGGCAAGGCCGGATTCAAAAAAGCCATGGCTCATGGAAGGCCGGCTAATGCCTTGGTGACGGTCCGGCCTGCGCATGTCGCTCCATCCAAGGTTTTGAAAAACGGTTATGTATGGCGCAGAAAGCCTTTTGTATTGATACAGTCGTGGGAAACTGTGGTTAAAGAACCCATAGACAAAACGGTCGCCCACAAACTCCATGGGCAACATGGTTTCAAAGGCATAGCGGCTTACAATAGAAAAGTCGGTATAGCTACCCCTTCCGTTAAACATAAGGGTTAAAGGTGCGTCCTCGGGAATCCACCCGGCCATGGCCATAATCCGTGAAGTTCCGATGCGTTTCCAGTTGTAGCGCTCCTCTACTTGTGCCATCATTCGAGTGTAGCTAAAATCGCCGTTGAGTACATCCACTCCTCGGGTTACTTGGAGCCAAACCACAGGCAATTTGGAACCTAGGCTTAGACGGGTTTGGCCAAAGGCCATAAACTTTTCTCCAATGCCCCAACGCAAACCAACCGTTAGCTCAGATAAGGTGTAAGCGGGGCTTCCGTCTGGCATATCGGTGTAGCGATAGTTGGTCGTTGGATTGACCCAGCGGTTGGCGGCACTTGCCCATAAACTTAGGTTGGGCACCGGGTTGCCGGAAATAAGAAAGCGGATGTCTTGAATGCTATCGAATAGAGAAACCGCAAAGTTTCGGTACATATCGTTTCGTCTGAGGGGAGGGTCTAGCTCAAAATGGGTGCCGCCCACCTCGGCAATATCTTGGGTATAGGAGAGGCGCAGCTTGGTTTTGGACTTTTGGTGAAACACAAAATCCTGAAACACCTGAAACTTAAAGGCTGCGTCTTTAAAGCCCCAAGCGGCATAGCCTCCGATTTGCCACCACCGTACCAGCTGCTCGTTGGTTTGCAAGCCAAGTCCAAGACGAAAACCCTCGTATTGGTTGGCGGCCATTAGGCGGTTGAGGTCAAAATCAAACTTACCAATCCGCCATTTTCCGGTCACTAGCGCTTCCAGTCCCTTTATGCGTCTGTCCAGTTTCAGTTCTTTGCCAATGCTGTCAATTACCCTGTAGGTAGTAGAGTCCTTTTTATCCATGGGCCGCTCTCTATAGAGGGAGAGCAGCGTATCGGTTTGCTTTTCGAAATCCCGGGCGACATCCACCTTCATAGCACCGAAATCGCGGTTTCGAAGTTGTGGGTTCAGATCAAAGTCCCGGGTATAGCTCCGGCTTTCCATTACCATGGGGATGCCCCCGAACGAAGCAACATCAAATACAATATCGGCGTGTTGTTGGGTAGGAAACCAATGCTGGGAATCTACCCGCTCATACATTTGACGAATGGTAATTCGGTTTGCGTCGTTTTTGAAGGGCTCGGCAATTACTGATTCCAAAGCCATGTGTTTTTTATTCAGCCTCATTTGGCCTTGCAGCATGCCATCGGCATCTTGCGACCATGGGCGAAAACTGAGAATAAGCACAGTATCCGCCCCGCTAAAAGTGGTATCTTCTATATCGAACATATAGGCTTTGAGTCCCTTACGCGTTACCGGGTTGATGTACTCAATGCCCATGATTTGAAAATCTTCTTCGTAAAAACTTAGGCTTTGAAGTTGGGTTGTTAGACTGCTTATTATGGGGTTTTTAAGGCCGGAAGTTCTGCTGGCTTGCACCTCATCGTAGTACTTTCCTGGACGCTTGTAGCTGCGCTTGGTCACCGATTCGTTTAAAAACAAATGGGAACGCTCCAAAAACTCTTTGGCTTCAATACCGGAGGAGTCAATCTCGCCCAGTGCATTGGTATCTATCCGAACATCAAAACTGTCATTGCTTACCCCCATAACCATGCGCTGGTATACGTTGCATTGCCATTCCGGGAGACTTTTCGGATTGAGGGTGTCTTTCCGACCTACCAAGCGCTTCATGAGCAAATCCGCAGGAGATTCTCCCGGTCGAAAAGTAACCTCCTGAAGTTTTACAGAAAGAGGTTTAAGGCTAATATCAACCGGTTTCAAGTCCCTGATTTGCCATTCATGAGGTTCGTATCCAACATAAGTAATGGAGATCGTAGCTGGGACTCTAGCTACCCGCAAACGGAAATTCCCATCGATGTCGGTCATGGTACCAAGCCCCGTTTCAGTATCTACTACAGAAGCAAAAGGCAGGCTTTGTCGGCTGTCTCTATCCCTCACCTGCCCTTGAATAACTACTTGAGCATGGATGGTTAGGGGAAGCAACAGAAAAACAAAAACATGCAGCAAATTCATTTTCCTGAATTTTAAAAAAGGGCAAGAATACTCCTGCCCTTTTGCAACAAAAAATATGCCTATCATGCTTTTCTCGTTAAGAAGTGCACAACCAAAGATTTAAAACAACACCCTTAGGATTTCTCTGTTGCCAGCTTAACGGCTTCCAAAAGATTGATTCGCCCTCCGGTTTTTGAGAGCTTATCAAAGGTCGTTGTTTCTTTAGACCCGGGAATTCGCACCTCTTCTTTGGTGGTGATGGCAGATTTTTCCAAGATTTTACGTACGTCTTTGGCACTAAAATCGGGGAAGTAGCTCATAATAACTGCTGCTACGCCGGCGGCCGCAGGAGCCGCCATCGAGGTGCCTTGGAGCGATTCGTATGCACTACCCGGAACGGTGCTGTAAATGGCTACACCGGGAGAAAATAAGTCTACGGTCTTTTTGCCGTAATTGCTAAAGCTCCCTACTTGACGGGGAGCCGCCATCCAAGAGAGGGCACCTATTTCCATCCAGGTTTTTGCTTTTCCACCGCGATCGTAATAGCGGGTCGGGTAACGCACTTCCTCGTCTACATTTTGAGATTCGTTGCCTGCCGCATGAATCAATAAAACGCCCTTAGCTTCGGCATACTTTACGGCCTCGTCCACGGCTTCTTTGTCCCATGCGTAGCCTTTACCAAAGCTCATATTTATAATATGGGCTCCGTTATCAGCGGCATAGCGAATGGAGTTCGCAACGTCCTTGTCGCGCTCGTCTCCATCAGGGACGCAACGAATGACCATAATGCGGACATTGTCGGCAATGCCATCCATTCCAATGCCATTGCCCCGCTGGGCAGCAATGATACCTGCCACATGCGTGCCGTGGGTAGCGTCAGGCCCAATTACATCGTTGTTGCCATAAATGCGTTCGTTGGAGTTGGCATAATCGTCGCCAACAATAGAACGGGGATCAAATGCCGTATTGAGGTGGTAGTTCAAGGAGTTGTTGAAGTAATCCAATGCGCCCTTAAGCTCCTCACGGATGCTGCTGAGTTCCACTTCCGGGTCATCGGCAGTAATCATTTTAACCATTTCAATGGATGAGCTCAGTTCCTCGTCTCCTGCGGCATCTATTTGTGAGGCATTCTTGCCGGTAACTTCGCTAAGGCCTTGCTTTTGACCCGCTTCGATAACCAATTGCAAACTTTCATCAAGAACAGTATAGGTTGCCAGGTTCTTCTCGGCTTTTTCGCGCGTTTCCATGAGCTCTTTGCGCGCTGCTTGGTACACCTCGTAGCGTTTACGGTCTTCTTTGGTCAGTTTTTTGGGGTCGGCATTCTGAAACTTAGTGCTCCAGGCCGCTACAATGCGGGTCATTTCCAAAGCATCTTGATTGATGTGGCTCCCGTCTTTACCACCAATAAAGTTCCAACCGTGAATATCGTCTACATAACCGTTGTTGTCATCGTCGATACCATTGTTGGGAATTTCGTCTTCGTTTACCCAAATTACCTCTTTAAGGTCTTCGTGTTCGATGTCCACTCCTGAATCAATGACGGCAACCACTACCGTACGAGAGGTGCGGCCTTTGAGCAATTCATAAGCTTGAAAAGAAGAGACTCCCGCATATTGTTGGCTGGCCAAGTCGCGATGGAACCAGTCTTTGGGGGGCGTGTCGTCTTGAGAAAACAAGGGAAGCACCAGCACCCACGCCATAAAAAGGCCGGAAATACGATGAATAAGAAAACGGTTTAACATAGCAAATCAATTAAAAAGTACAGTGAAGATAAGTCAAGCAGCCGATTTAACTTTTGATGCTTAATGAAAATTAAGCTTTTGTTTTGTTTTTTTAAAAGTTACCGACTCCATCCTACCTAGGTTTAAAGCAAAAAAAAACCTGCCAAAGCAGGTCTTTTAGGTATCGTTTACGATTAGTTCTCCAAGGCTTCCGCACCGGCCACAATCTCCAAAATTTCGTTGGTAATGGCCGCTTGCCTCGCTTTGTTGTAGCTAAGCTTAAGGCTTTTAAGCAACTCTCCGGCATTATCGGTCGCCTTATGCATGGCCGTCATCCTAGCTCCGTGTTCCGAAGCATGACTGTCAAGCAACACCTTAAAAAATTGTGTTTTAAGGCTAATGGGAATCAAGTTTTCCAAAATACTGGCCTTGTCGGGCTCGTAAATATACTCTACCCCATTTCCATTAGCCTCGTTGCTTTGGGGAGGCATAACAGGAAGCATTTGCTCTTCGGTTACCAATTGAGCAGCAGCGGTCACAAAACGGTTGTAAAGAAGAACCACCTTATCTGTTTCGCCCAAAGCAAACTGCTGCATAAGCGATTCCGCCGCAGGTACCACATTGGGGAAGCTCAAATCGGTGTAAAGCTCATCGTAAGAGGCTTGGTGGTTTAAACCACTTTGCGCCGCCCAAGACGATGCCTTTTTCCCAACCGTAACCAAGCTCAACTTGCCGCTTTTGGCATAGTCGGCATAAGTAGTAGAAACCAAGGCTTTGGCTCTACGAATGATTTGGGCATTGAAGGCACCACAAAGACCACGGTTAGAGGTTACCAAAACCAAGGTAATGTGTTCCACCTCACGCTGCTCCATATAGGGGCTATCGCTTCCTTCGGCGGCTTGACTCAAATTACCCATAACCTCGCTTAGCTTTTCGGCGTAAGGACGCATATTGGTAATGGCGTCTTGTGCACGGCGAAGCTTTGCTGCCGACACCAGCTTCATGGCACTGGTAATTTGTCGGGTCGAATTGACCGAAGTAATTCGATTTCGGACTTCTTTTAAGTTCGGCATGGCCTTAAATTAAGCTTCGGTTGCGAAAGTTTTTGCTACTCCTTTGGCTACTTTTTCAAGTACACCCGTGATTTCATCGCTGTATTCACCCTTGCGGATGCGGTCCAAAATATCTTGGTGCGAAGCTTCTAAGGCAGCCAAATAAGCATCTTGGTACTCCTTTACTTTTTTCACAGGCACCTCGCGCAACAGGTTGCGGGTACCGGCAAAAATCATAGCTACTTGCTTTTCTACGGCCATGGGACGGAACTGCCCTTGTTTAAGGATTTCCACGTTGCGGGCCCCTTTGTCCAACACCGATTTGGTAGAGGCGTCCAGGTCCGAACCAAACTTAGAAAACGCTTCCAATTCGCGGTACTGAGCCTGGTCAAGCTTTAGCGTACCGGCCACCTTTTTCATGGGTTTGATTTGAGCAGAACCACCTACCCGGCTAACGGAAATACCCACGTTAATGGCAGGACGTACCCCGGAGTTAAACAGGTTGGATTCCAAGAATATCTGACCGTCCGTAATTGAAATTACGTTGGTAGGAATATAGGCCGAAACGTCGCCCGCTTGAGTTTCAATAATAGGAAGAGCCGTTAAGCTTCCGCCACCTTTTACCACATCTTTTAGCGATGCAGGCAAATCGTTCATGCCTTTGGCAATTTCGTCGTTGCTGATGACCTTGGCGGCACGCTCAAGCAAGCGTGAGTGCAAATAGAATACGTCGCCGGGATACGCTTCACGGCCCGGAGGACGACGAAGCAACAAAGACACCTCACGGTATGCCACGGCTTGTTTGGACAAGTCATCGTATACAATCAATGCGGGACGACCTGTATCGCGGAAAAATTCGCCAATGGCAGCTCCGGCAAAGGGAGCATAAAACTGCATAGGCGCAGGATCAGAAGCCGAAGAAGACACGATTACGGTATAATCCAAGGCACCTTTTTCCTCAAGCACCTTAGCGATTCCGGCCACGGTACTGGACTTTTGCCCAATCGCTACGTAAATGCAGAAAACAGGTTCTCCGCGGTCAAAGAATTCCTTTTGATTAATGATGGTATCGATGGCCACGGCAGTTTTACCGGTTTGGCGGTCACCAATAATCAATTCCCTTTGTCCTCTACCGATAGGAATCATAGCATCGATGGCTTTGATACCGGTTTGCAGAGGTTCGTTCACAGGTTGGCGGAAAATAACTCCGGGAGCTTTGCGCTCCAAAGGCATTTCGTAAACCTCGCCTTGAATGGGGCCTTTGCCGTCAATCGGGTCTCCGAGGGTATTGATTACCCTTCCGAGCATGCCTTCGCCTACATTGATAGACGCAATGCGGTTGGTTCGGCGCACGGTATCGCCCTCTTTAACGCCTTTGGATTCGCCCAACAATACGGCTCCGACATTGTCTTCTTCCAAGTTAAGTACAATGGCACGCAAACCATTGGAAAACTCAATGAGCTCACCGGCTTCTACGTTGTTCAAGCCATAAATCCGCGCTACACCGTCGCCTACCTGGAGCACGGTTCCCACTTCTTCGAGTTGGGTTTCCTGCGCCATGCCGGATAATTGCTGACGTAGGATTGCGGTTACTTCTGCGGGCTTTATTTCTGCCATACCTCTAAAGGTTATTTAATGATGATTTTTTTACTTCCGTATTTGCGCACCACGGTGTCGCGTGCTGCAGAAAAGTCTTTACCGTAAGTGTTTACCATGATGTCTGCAGCGCCATCATCCACTTCGTTGTCCCAAATCACATCGTTAGCAACAACAATTTCGTTCACCACAACGCGCTTGCTCGGTGCCATAGGATAAGGCAATTCGCATGACTTATTGCCTAAGGTGGGAAAAATAAGCTCGTAATAATCTACTTGACCCGTTGGGTTCTGTGGCGTATAGTTGTCCGGATTTTTATAGGCTCGGTGACGCACCTTCATTAAGGTATCTCCTTTGAGCGTTAGCAAATCAAAGCCATTGCCATCAGAATCCGGAAAAATCTCAAAGGCCGGCACTTCGTCTATAATTACCGTGTTCTTTTTGATTTTAACATCGGCTGCTAATTGGGCAAAGCTTTGCTTGCTTAAAGCAAAAGCCAAGAAAAAAGGTACAAGGGCTACACAAACAGTTCGCATCATTCCTATTGATTTTTTGGAGCACAAGCCAAACACACTTTTCTCAGGAAAAGCGAAGTTTAACGTATGGTGCAGGTTTATCATCGGAATATAAACTATTTAGTCCGTTTATGCAATTAAAAATCTGGTACGTAAAGGTTCTTACTGAATTCCTTCCTGAAGTCTTCCAGTTTCCTTTCCAAGCTAAGATCCAATTCCTGACCTTCTACCTGAAGCACCAAACCACCAATTAGGTCACTTTGTACCTGTTCATGCAGAGCAATAGATTTCCATCCACTAAATTCTGATTGACCCATGACCCAATCTTGAATCGCTTTTCTAGTGCTGTCGCTAAGGGGAACTGCAGACTTCACTTGCACCTCCAATACCCCTTCCTGGCGGCGGTATTGAGCGGCAAAAGACTCGGCCACTTCTCCCAACAAGGAAGCCCTACGAGCGCGCACCATCTTTACCATAAAACGCAGGGTCAAGTCCTGAAAAGACTTACCAAACGCCTCTTGAATAAAAGGAATTTTGAGCCCGGGCTGAAGTACAGGATTCTTTAAAAAGCTACGTACTTCGCTGCTCTGATTCCACACGTCCAAAAAGGAGGCGAAATCTTGAGCAATAACCTCGCTGGAATTGGCCTCATTGGACAAACTCAGCAAGGCGCCTGCGTATCGGTTAGCTACCGTAGAAAAACCTTTCATTGGATATTAGTTCATGCGGATTTCCTGAAGCGAGCGCTCCACGATGGCCTCGTGCTTGCCGCCCTCTTCCAATTTCTCGCGAAGAATGTTTTCTGCAATATCCACAGACAAACGAGCCACCTCGTTGCGCAGGTCGGTCATTACACGCGCCTGTTCGTTCTTAATGGCTTCCCTGGCCTGCTGAATCATACGACCTGCCTCTTCTTTGGCCTCTCCTTTGGCCTCGGCAATCATACGTTCGCGGGCATCGCGGGCATCCTTGAGCATTTGATCGCGCTCTTTGCGTGCTTCTACCAACAATTTCTCGTTGTCCGACTGCAATTGAGCCATGCGCTCCTCGGCTTCTTTGGCCGAAGCTAAAGCCTGCTCAATGCGATCCTCACGGCTTTTAATTCCCGTAAGAATGGGCTTCCAAGCGAATTTGCGCAACAAAAACATAAGGATGACAAAACTGATGGTCATCCAAACGACTAGTCCTATGCTGGGGTTTAACAGATCCATGGCTTAATGGAATAAAGTTTTTTTAAAAAGGAAAGGCAACGCCGGCCAACCGCCGGCGGCCTTTTCCATTGCTGTTTAGGCGTTCATGGCCAAGAAACAGATCACCGCACCAAAAAGAGCAACACCCTCAATGAAGGCTGCAAGTACGATGGCTGCACCGCGAATGTCGTTCGCAGATTCAGGCTGACGCGCAATGCTCTCAGCCGCTTTGCCGCCAATTTGTCCAATGCCGAGTCCGGCACCGATGGCTACTAAGCCGGCTCCAATTCCTGCACCCAAAGGACCGTAGGAAGAGATTTCGAGCATGATGTTGAGCAGATTTGCCATGATGTGTGGTTTATATAAGTGAATCAGTGTGCATGTTCATGGGAAGCATCGTGGTGGTGCTCCTCTACGGCAGCCCCCAACATCAAACTTCCTAACAAGGTAAATATGTAAGCCTGAATTACTGCCACCAGCAATTCCAAGGTAAACATCGCTACAGAAAACAAGGAGGTTACTACACCTACCGTGTGACCAACAACGGCATCGTAAGCAAAGGTGATGCCAATAATGCTCATAATAATAATGTGCCCCGCCGTAATGTTGGCAAACAAACGTATCATTAAGCTGAAGGGCTTGGTGAACAAACCAATGAACTCAATAATCAGCAATATCAACTTCACCGGAACAGGCACGCCCGGAAACCAAAAAATGTGGCCCCAAAAATGCTTGTTGCCATGCACCAACTGCACCGCCAAAACCATTACCGCCAAAGTAAAGGTCACCGCAATGTTTCCCGTAACGTTTAAGCCGCCCAAAAAAGGAATCAATCCCAACAAATTGTTGAGCCAAATGAAAAAGAAAATGCTCAACATCATGGGCATAAAACGCGCATAATGCTTCTCCCCAATGCTGGGCTTCACAATCTCGTCGCGCACAAACACCACCAAAGGCTCCACAAAGGACTGCAAGCCCTTAGGCGCTTTGCCATCCCGCTTTTTATACCCTTTGGCCGCCGAACTAAAAATCAAAAACAAAATCAAGAAGCTCAATAAGATACCAAACACATTCTTGGTAACCGAAAAATTGTAAAACACCCCATCGCTGCCTACATTCAGCAACCGCGCCTCGGTCATGGCCTCCATCGGGTGACCGCTTTCGTCCATCATCGGATGGCCTTCGGCATTGAGTTTGGCCACACTGAGTTTGCCGTGGTGGTACAGGTATTTTCCATGCACCAAGCCGTGGGCGTCGGCATGGTGTAGTGCATTGGACGAAAAAACATCCCATCCCTCGCCGGGAATGTAGAGAATTACCGGAAGTGGAATGGACAACTTGCCAATATGCAAACCGAAATCGTCCGAAATGTGGTGCAATATCTCGTTGGTTCCAAACTCTTCCACCACCTCGTGGGTGGCTTCGTGCATGGCTTCGTGGCCCGGATCACCAATTGCATAAACAGTAACGTTCATCAGCAGAGCGACCAACCCAAAAAGCCCAGAAATGATTGCCTTTTTCACAACTTGTTCCGGTTTTTCCGGGGGCAAAAGTAGGAATAAAAGCCTCAGAATGAAACCCGGTTTCTTCTTTTTTTATTCCAAATGAAAAATACCCTACAAATCCGGGCTTCTTTGCCCTTTTTTCCTTGGTTTTACCAGCTTATAATCACCTGACCATTGCCATGGCGCTGCCCCTGCTGCATGCTGCTGTTGCTAAATATCTTGCCCGACGCATGGTTTTGGGGTATGCAACCTGCGTAACCGCTAATGTACGACGATCCACCACCGGCTCCGGAGTGATTGCCTCCCCCGCCGCCATAGTAACCGCCACCGCCTCCGGCAGCACAGCATGGACCTCCGCCCGACGGATCACCAACACCATGTCCTCCTTGGCCCAAACTACCCGCAGCACCGTTGTATTGACCACCAACGCCACCCGACGTTTGGCTTCCGCCCGTTCCTCCGGCCGTAATGCCGTTGTTGGAGCCGCCATTCCCTGCCGTTACATTTCCTCCGGGACCGCCCCTGCGGTTATTGTCGTAGTTAATATGACCGCCGCCGCCACCGCCGGCCACCATAATGCGGTCGCTTAAATTCTGCCCGCCATAGCGCAAATCGCTGGCGCCACCGCCTCCGGCCGCTCCACTGGGCGTGGGGTAGCCATGCGCATTGCCATATCCGCCGCCGTTAAACGCCGCACTGGTAGGACCGCCATTGGAATAGCTTACCCCGCCTTGTTGACCCACATACACATAATACGTTTCACCGGGACTTACCGAAAGATCTCCGGTTACATAGCCGCCACGACCGGACTGGCCGCTGCCACCCGTACTGCTGCCGCCGCCGGAAGCACCCCACATTTCCACCGTAATGGAAGTAACGCAAGTGGGCACCACCCAAGTTTGGGCAGATCCCGTATAATTAAAGGTCGCACTACCCGTCACCACCCCACAAGACGTTACCGTTACCGACTGCGTATCGCTTGCCGTACAGCCATTGTTGTCGGTCACCTGCAATACCACCGAATAGGTACCTGCTTGTGCCCAAGTGACCGAAGGCGATTGACTCACCGAACTGGCAGGCGTACCACTGGCAAATTGCCAGGCATAGCTAAGACCACCCGACCCGGCATTAAACTGCACCGCTTGACCCGTTCCGGGTTGACCGGGACTAAAACTAAACTGCGCCGAAGGCGGCTGCGGACATTGACACGACAAGGTTTGCCAACCGTTTCCATGGCGAATTTCCAGGCAATTGCTTGTAGTATTGTACAAAACCAAGCCTTGCGCAGGGTTGGCAATGGCATTGCGTTGCACAGCCGTCATGCGCGGCGGCAAAAACCCACGGTCGGTATAATCGACCTCCAAACCCGCGCTGGGGTCGGGCTGCCCGGGCGTATCGGCAATGCGCACCCCTTGCGCACCAAGCAGTCCGGACAAAACAACAGCCACAAAAAACAAATGGAAACGAAGCTTCATAACCTTGGTTTAAGAGCGGAAAGATAAGGAGCATCCATTTAAGATTATAGGCAATCTAAAAAGGTTATAAAAAAGTAATTTTTGTTGGGGGCCGCCGGCCGGGCCCTCCCTGCTGCTCCTCGCTGTGCTGCCAAGGGCCGGGGGCGGCGCGGTGGTTCCGCAAAGCTCCACCCCGCCCCGCCACCCGGCCCTAAGCAGCCCAGCTGTGGGGCATCCGTGCCGGTCCCTGGCGGAGATCGCGATCTTATGCCGGTTTAGGCAAACCGAGACCGTCAACGCCTTGTGTTTTGTTGTCCAGTTTTGGCCGACCACTACAATTTCTTCCACAACAGCACTTTTGGCCACATTAGGTATAGCCAATAGTGTGCTTTCGTGCTTTACTTTGTCTTTCCGTTTGCATTGAAGCTCTTCTCAAGTCCAAGAACTAGGATTGCAATGTGCTTGAACCTACATTGGCTCAAATAAATCTGGTTACTTTAATCTTTTTGAATTTCTTTCCCATTCCTAAGGCTATCGATGTTGAGTCTTTAAGAATTAATTCACCTAAGGCCAACCCCGATATTGCTTCTTTGATTTCCTGAAATTCATTACCCGAAACCCCAAAAAGGTCTTTGATGATTGAATCTGTTATAGATTGTTGCTTCATAATCAACGGATATTGGGCATTAGCATAGAAGTCAAAGAATTTGGACTTATAGCTGTCCATATTCTGCGTGGCTAGAATGATACTAAGCCCTTTGTTACGGCCAACGGCAATCAAGTCACGAAGTGGCTTATTGTCAAAGTCTAGCATGTAATGTGCTTCATCAATTATTGTAAAATGCCTAATCTCAACGCATTCTTCTGAAACTGATTGTTTAGGCAATGATTCATAGATGGTATTGAGTTTTGAAATAATGAAATAGACAATCGCCTTTGCCAATGGACCGTCTTTAGGGTAGCCATCCATCTTCACCACAAAACTGTTATTGATTAGGTCAATATTATCCTCTTTGGCAAATAGGTTGTTTCTTATCAATTGCTTCAGAACAGACTTGATACTATCATCCTTAGCCCTGTCCTTTTCACTTTGAAGGGAGATATACTCATCTAGTATAATTTCAAATGAGATAGGTTTGTTCTTAGTCGTCTTATAGGCGGCAATTACTGCTTCTGACAATCTGTTGCTCATGTTGGCACTCATTCTAGCATTATCAA
>CAZJFM010000025.1:0-31445 GCA_964545365.1 uncultured Candidatus Competibacteraceae bacterium
GTACTGACGCTTAGGTACTGACGCTTAGGTACTGACGCTTAGGTACTGACGCTTACGCACTGATGCTTACGATCAGCATCTTCGAGTCAGTATATTGGTGTCAAGAACATCGTCTTGAAAACGCATGGCATCCTCAGTATCGCTTTGAAAGCCATAAAAAAAGCTAAAAAATAAGGCAGCGCCCTTGGCTCTGCCTTATGCAAACAGTTTACTTCTTATCGCTGGAACAAATTGATTTTGCCCTGCTTTTCGATATTTCTCTTCTCACTTTTGAGCAAGTAAAAGAATACGCCATCGCTCAATTGGGTTCCGTTGTTGTCCAAGCCCCTAAAGCAATCCGTACAATTCAAGTCCGGTGCGCTTACCAGGTTTTCTGTCTCAAAAACCAGTGTGCCCCAACGGTTATAAATGTGTAAGGTATAATCTACGCACTCGTTAAACTCCGGAGCAAACTGTGTGAAGTCTAACTCATCGTTTCCATCGAACTGAGGGTTCAACACCAATACATTCGGGAACTCAAAGTCCGCTGGAGCACCTTTGACCAATACTTCTTTGGTCGTATCCGAACGGCAACCATTATCGTCCACGATTTCTAAACTTACATCCACATTACCCTCAAACGTATCCGGATACAAATGCGTAAACGTACCCAAATCGTAATCCTCGGAACCGTCTTCATCTATATCCCAACTGTAGCTATAAGGCTCCGTTCCATTGCTGCTAATGTCTAAAAAGCTGTTCTCCCAAAAACAAAGGGGAGTAGATTCAAAATCAGCCTCTGGAAGCTCAAAAATTTCAATCTCCTTAACCACCGTATCCAAACAACCCTCGTCGGTCTCTACAATCAATTGAACATTATAAAATCCCGGCTCAGGTAAGCTGCTTGAGATGTTCTGAGATGTCAAAAAGTCCTGGCTAAAACCTCCTCCATCGCTTATATTCCAGCTATGATTGATAATACTGCTTGGCGGATTCACCGTAGACTGGTTGTTCGCAAATACCGTTTCCTCCAAACAGAAGTCCGTACCGGGACCGTAATTGAATTCGGCATTCGGGCGCGGATGGACCGTAATCAAGTCCGTTACAGTTACGGTGGTATCGCACCCACGATCGGATGTCGCCGTTAGGGTTACGCTGTAGGTGCCGTCGTTTAAATACGTGTAGTTGGGCGTTACACCGCTTGCGCTGCCCCCGTCGCCCATATCCCAGGCCCAGGTACTTACCGTATCAGGACCGGGTACATACGTATTGTTCAACATGGTAATGTCCAAGGGCTGACATCCCTCCAAAGGATCCGAGGTGAAGTCAACTACAGGACGCGCATTCACACGTATGGGCAAACTGATGCTGTCTACACAGCCATTGTTAGAGGTTACCTTTAAATCTACCGTATAGTCTCCATAGGTGGGAAACTGTTGCGTTGGATTCTGATTGGTGCTGTTGCCAATGCCCGGATTAAAGGTCCATTCCCAGTTCTGTACGTTGTCGGGAGCTAGTATGCTCGTTAAATCGCTAAAGTTGGTGATGTC
Organism: uncultured Candidatus Competibacteraceae bacterium; assembly: GCA_964545365.1. Lineage (GTDB taxonomy): Bacteria > Bacteroidota > Bacteroidia > CAIKAF01 > CAIKAF01 > CAIKAF01. The sequence continues at coordinate 1,530 of CAZJFM010000025.1, forward strand.
TCCTGTACAGGCTGAGTCCGCCGTAAAATCTGCCACAGGATTCGGAAAAACCGTAACCTGTTGGGTAATCGTATCCGGACAACCCGCTTGCGTTTGAATAATCAACTGTGCACTATAATTGCCCGGGCCACTATAACTGTGGTTTACTTGCTGACCATTGCCCACGTTCCCGTCGCCAAAGTCCCAGTTCCAACCCGTAATCACGTCTGCATCTGGGTTAGAAGTATCCGTAAATGGGATATCCTCCCCATCGCAATCGCTCACATAGGTATAGTTGGCCGTAGGATCTCCTACCGTAGTGTAGGGAAGTACTATCGTATCGGTACAACCATTATCCGCGATTACCACCAGCTGCACATCGTAAGTGCCCGGTTGCGGAAAGGTGAAAATCGGATTTTGAGAGGTAGATGTACCGGCCGTTCCAAAGGTCCAGTTCCACTGGTTAATCACCGCCGGGTTGCCCACCAAAGAGCTGTCGTTAAAGGTATTGGTTAAACCGCAAGGACCCGGAAGTCCCAAATCGGCCAAAGGCGTTGGTACAATGGTAATGGTATCCTCAATGGTATCTCGGCAGCCTCCATTAGACACGGCGATCAGCGTAACGTTATAATCGCCGGGGGAAGGATAGGCGTGTACCGGGTTTTGGCTGCTGTCTATAGGAGAACCATCTCCAAAATCCCATGCCCAATTAACGATGGTCCCGTTTTGAGCTGTAGAGGTGTCGTTAAACAAAAACACATTGTCGCAGTTGTTGAACCCTTGGAAACCCGGAAACGGAATAACCGGGGCAACCACGGCACTCAACTGAGCCGTACAACCTGTTACCGAGGTAATGTCGCAGGTAAGGTTGGTTTGGCCGGGTGTTGGGTTGGTGATAACTACCGTCTGACCGTTTACCCCATTGCTCCATTGATAGCTCGCAAAACCGTCGGGAGCTACCAATTGTGCAATCGTATCGCCCTGACAGTATTCAATGGTAATTTGAAGTGGTTCGCAGCGGGCAGTTAAATAACCGTAGCCGTAATGGCCGCAATATCCACAGTCAGCTGTAGTAGCTTCAATAGTGATGGTCTGTCCCATATAAGCCGACAAGTCTACGCCTACCTGTGTCCAATCTCTCCAACGCGCATTTCCCTGCGTTTGAAAACCCGGGATATTGTTTCCCGCGGCTACTTGATAGTAGGTACAGGCAATGGGTTGCCCATTGGGGTCAAACACTTGAAGTTCAAATCTAGGCTGTTCGTTGGCAGGGTGTCCGGGGTCTTCCAAGACCACTGCAAAGGCATAAACAAACAGCGCGTTATTTGGGGTAACAGTTACGGTATAACGAAGTCGTTCTGCTTGACAACCGGACCCAGAATTACCTAGCCTAACAGATGCCGGAAATCCGGGAGGAACTTCATCTAAAGCATTCACAATGGCATCCTGTCCGCCAGGCCCCGGAATAATTGTATGTCGACCGGCCACAATGCCCGGATTGCCCATATTGATGTTCAATGGGCAGCAATCACCAATATATCCCGTCCAATTGGTAAAATCACCTAACTCAAAGTTTGAGTTGGGGCAATCTTGACTTGCCTGACCAAAGGCAGAAGCAGCAAATACAACAGGAAAGAAAAGTACTGTCAGGCAAACCCTAAACTTACCAAGAACAAAATAAGACAATGTAGTATTCATGTTAGGAAGGCTTTTCAATGGTAAACCATCATAAAAAGTAAAAATACAACCATTTTAGGCCTATTACAAATTCTTTTGGGTAAAAATATGTAATCAATCTAGCCAAAAACTACGTAAATCTTGTTGTAATCCAAAACAACCCGAGACTGCTGATGCCTCGCGTTTTAAAGCTTTTTGTCCTGACCGCAGCGTCAGGGGCAGCATCGCCGCCAGAATAGCAACGCGTCAAGGGTCTCTTAACATTAGCAGAAGGACAAAAACAAAGACAGGGGACAAAGCCTAAACTCTGCACCCCCGTCTAATGGTCAAGCACTCTCTTCTTTATCGCTGGAACAAATTGATTTTGCCCTGCTTTTCGATATTTCTCTTCTCACTTTTGAGCAAGTAAAAGAATACGCCATCGCTCAATTGGGTTCCGTTGTTGTCCAAGCCCCTAAAGCAATCCGTACAATTCAAGTCCGGTGCGCTTACCAGGTTTTCTGTCTCAAAAACCAGTGTGCCCCAACGGTTATAAATGTGTAAGGTATAATCTACGCACTCGTTAAACTCCGGAGCAAACTGTGTGAAGTCTAACTCATCGTTTCCATCGAACTGAGGGTTCAACACCAATACATTCGGGAACTCAAAGTCCGCTGGAGCACCTTTGACCAATACTTCTTTGGTCGTATCCGAACGGCAACCATTATCGTCCACGATTTCTAAACTTACATCCACATTACCCTCAAACGTATCCGGATACAAATGCGTAAACGTACCCAAATCGTAATCCTCGGAACCGTCTTCATCTATATCCCAACTGTAGCTATAAGGCTCCGTTCCATTGCTGCTAATGTCTAAAAAGCTGTTCTCCCAAAAACAAAGGGGAGTAGATTCAAAATCAGCCTCTGGAAGCTCAAAAATTTCAATCTCCTTAACCACCGTATCCAAACAACCCTCGTCGGTCTCTACAATCAATTGAACATTATAAAATCCCGGCTCAGGTAAGCTGCTTGAGATGTTCTGAGATGTCAAAAAGTCCTGGCTAAAACCTCCTCCATCGCTTATATTCCAGCTATGATTGATAATACTGCTTGGCGGATTCACCGTAGACTGGTTGTTCGCAAATACCGTTTCCTCCAAACAGAAGTCCGTACCGGGACCGTAATTGAATTCGGCATTCGGGCGCGGATGGACCGTAATCAAGTCCGTTACAGTTACGGTGGTATCGCACCCACGATCGGATGTCGCCGTTAGGGTTACGCTGTAGGTGCCGTCGTTTAAATACGTGTAGTTGGGCGTTACACCGCTTGCGCTGCCCCCGTCGCCCATATCCCAGGCCCAGGTACTTACCGTATCAGGACCGGGTACATACGTATTGTTCAACATGGTAATGTCCAAGGGCTGACATCCCTCCAAAGGATCCGAGGTGAAGTCAACTACAGGACGCGCATTCACACGTATGGGCAAACTGATGCTGTCTACACAGCCATTGTTAGAGGTTACCTTTAAATCTACCGTATAGTCTCCATAGGTGGGAAACTGTTGCGTTGGATTCTGATTGGTGCTGTTGCCAATGCCCGGATTAAAGGTCCATTCCCAGTTCTGTACGTTGTCGGGAGCTAGTATGCTCGTTAAATCGCTAAAGTTGGTGATGTCTCCTGTACAGGCTGAGTCCGCCGTAAAATCTGCCACAGGATTCGGAAAAACCGTAACCTGTTGGGTAATCGTATCCGGACAACCCGCTTGCGTTTGAATAATCAACTGTGCACTATAATTGCCCGGGCCACTATAACTGTGGTTTACTTGCTGACCATTGCCCACGTTCCCGTCGCCAAAGTCCCAGTTCCAACCCGTAATCACGTCTGCATCTGGGTTAGAAGTATCCGTAAATGGGATATCCTCCCCATCGCAATCGCTCACATAGGTATAGTTGGCCGTAGGATCTCCTACCGTAGTGTAGGGAAGTACTATCGTATCGGTACAACCATTATCCGCGATTACCACCAGCTGCACATCGTAAGTGCCCGGTTGCGGAAAGGTGAAAATCGGATTTTGAGAGGTAGATGTACCGGCCGTTCCAAAGGTCCAGTTCCACTGGTTAATCACCGCCGGGTTGCCCACCAAAGAGCTGTCGTTAAAGGTATTGGTTAAACCGCAAGGACCCGGAAGTCCCAAATCGGCCAAAGGCGTTGGTACAATGGTAATGGTATCCTCAATGGTATCTCGGCAGCCTCCATTAGACACGGCGATCAGCGTAACGTTATAATCGCCGGGGGAAGGATAGGCGTGTACCGGGTTTTGGCTGCTGTCTATAGGAGAACCATCTCCAAAATCCCATGCCCAATTAACGATGGTCCCGTTTTGAGCTGTAGAGGTGTCGTTAAACAAAAACACATTGTCGCAGTTGTTGAACCCTTGGAAACCCGGAAACGGAATAACCGGGGCAACCACGGCACTCAACTGAGCCGTACAACCTGTTACCGAGGTAATGTCGCAGGTAAGGTTGGTTTGGCCGGGTGTTGGGTTGGTGATAACTACCGTCTGACCGTTTACCCCATTGCTCCATTGATAGCTCGCAAAACCGTCGGGAGCTACCAATTGTGCAATCGTATCGCCCTGACAGTATTCAATGGTAATTTGAAGTGGTTCGCAGCGGGCAGTTAAATAACCGTAGCCGTAGTGACCTCCCAGGTCGCAGTCTCCGGTAGTGGCCTCAACCGTTACGGTTTGTCCCAGATACGGTGAAAGGTCCACGCCCACTTGAGTCCAGTCCCTCCATCGCACCCCGCCCAAGCTTTGAAAGCCGGGGATGTTATTGCCGGCGGCAACCTGGTAAAAAGTACAGGCAATAGGCAGACCTTGAGGGTCAAACACTTGCATCTCAAATCTTGGTTGATCAGCGGCCGAGTGTCCCGGGTCTTGGAGCACTACAGCAAAGGCATAAACAAAGAGGGAGTTGTTAGGGGTAACGGTTAGCGTGTAGCTGATACTTTCGGCTTGTCTTCCTGTACCACTGTTCCCCAAACGAACCGCACCACTAAAACCGGGAGGCACTTCATCTAAGGCATTTACAATGGCATCTTGACCACCAGGAGCCATTATAATGGTATGTCTACCCGGAACCAAACCAGGGGTAGTAACATTTAGGGGACAACAGCTACCTGTAGCTCCGGCCCAGTTGGTAAAATCTCCCAACTCAAAATCGGAGTTAGGACAATCCTGGCTTGCTTGTGTATAGCCGGATTTTGCGGCCCCTAGCACCATTAGGGAAAAGAACGCAACACGAAAAAATCTATGCATAAAGGTGGTTTAAATCAACGTACTAGGGAAACCTTCCCTTTGAAATCATGCCAATCGCCAAAAATATCTCTAACACGAATACGGTAAACGTATACATCTTGCTTTATTGGCTTCCTGTCTAGGGTTCCATCCCAACCTTTTTGGATGGGCTCCATATTTTTCTGATACAACAATTGCCTTCCCCACCGGTCAAAAATCCACATTTCTGAATCCACGATGTTTCTCCCGTGGATATTAAATGTCTCATTATAGCCATCCCCATTCGGTGTAAATGTGTTTGGGATAAATACAGTAAAGCTGGGGTTAATCCTAACCGGATGAATGATGGAGTCGGTGCAACCAAAGCTGTTGGTCGCATGCAAATAAACCATATAGGTTCCGGTATCTTGAGCAAACTCATGAAATGGGTTGGCGGATTGATACGTAGTACCATCTCCCATATCCCAATAGTATACATCCCCTCCAAAGGTCTGGTTGACAAATTGGGCACTGTGCATTACCTCGGTCAGATGCTCGGGAGTGTACCTAAAGTCTGCTTTTGGCAACGGAAATACCGTAATGATATTTGGCAAAGTAAGGGTTGTATCGCATCCTTGGTTACTGGTAGCCGTCAATGTGACCGAGTAAGTCCCCTGCACATCATACAAGTGACTTGGGTTAAAGCCGACCAACTGGGTGCCGTCTCCCATATCCCACACATAATTGGCAATTTGCGAACCGTCGGGCACGCTGCTGTTGTCAAAAATGCTCACCAACAAGGGCATACAACCTTGATTGGGATCTGCGGTAAAGTCAATTTCAGGGCGAGCAAACACTTGTACAGGCGTAGTGTAAGAACCAATACAGCCATTGTTTGAGGTTGCAGTAAGAGTCACAGGGTAATTGCCATATACAGGAAACAAATGGTTCGGGTTATCCAAATTGGAATTTCCTTGTCCCGCAAAATCCCAGGCATATTGCACTATAGAATCCGGAGATAAAATGGTGGTATTGTTGGTAAAGTCAGTAAATAGGCCGGTACATACCGTAGTTGCGTCAAAATCCACCACCGGATTGGGATATACGGTCACGGGATATGATATGGTATCGGGACAATTGGCCTGGGTTTGAATAATCAGCTGCACTTGATAGGTGCCCGGTTGAGCATACTGATGGGTAAACTGCTGCCCATTGCCTGTGTTATTGTCTCCAAAATCCCAGGAATATCCGGTAATGACATCTCCATCCGGACTGGAATTATCTACAAAAGGAATACCGATTCCTTCGCAATCGTTGTTGGATGTAAAATCGGCAACAGGAGTACCAACGGTAGTATATGGTTGAACTAAGGTATCCCGGCAACCGTCTGCCGACTCAATGACCAACGTCACATCATAGGTTCCCGGCTGTGGAAAACTCACCGAGGGGTTTTGTTGGGTGGAAGTACCACCGGCTCCAAAATCCCAATCATATCCTACAATAGTACCCGGCGGAGGCACGGTAGAATTGTCGGTAAAAGTCTGCGTTAAACCGCAAGGACCGGGCAAAATAAAATCAGGAACGGCTATTGGGTCTATGGTTATTGGCCGGGTTATGGAATCTATACACCCTGCACTACTTATCCCCACCAGAGTAACCATATATTGGCCGGGTGCAGGATACGTATGTACCGGATTTTGACTGCTGTCTACCGGAGACCCATCACCAAACTTCCAGGCCCAACCCACCACCTGACCATTCATGGCATAGGATGTGTCTGTAAAAACCACCTGCAAATTGCAGAGGCTGGAATCCGTGAATCCGGGAAACGGAGTAACAGGAGCTACCACCGCCGCCAAAGTCGCTTGACAGCCCGTAGCAGAAGTAATGGTACAGGTATATTGCGTTTGCCCCGGTTGGGGATTGTTAATTACAATAGTCTGGTTGCTTGAACCATCGCTCCACTGATACTGAACAAAACCATTGGGCGCGGTGAGTGAGGCTATGGTATCGCCAATACAGTAATTCACCGTAATTTGAAGAGGCTCACAGCGCGCCGTCAAATATCCATAACCATAGTGCCCACCATAACCACAGTCGGCGGTAGTGGCGCGAATACGCACCTGCTGCCCAATGTAAGGGGACAAATCAACCCCAACCTGAGTCCAGTCCCTCCAGCGTACGGAGCCCTGACTTTGAAAACCAGGAATGCCGTTCCCTGCAGCTACTTGATAGTAGGTACAGGCAATAGGCTGGTTCATGGGATCAAACACCTGAATCTCAAACCTTGGTTGCTCTGCAGCCGGGTGCCCCGGGTCCTGCATCACCACCGCAAATGAAAATATAAACAAAGAGTTGTTTGGAGTAACGTTCAATTGGTACTCCAACCGTTCGGCCTGATAACCCGCGCCGGAATTACCCAACCGCACCGAAGAAGGAAATCCCGGAGGAACCAATTGCAAAGCCGGAACTATAGGATCTGTGCCCGGCGCCATAATGGTATGCCTACCCGCAACAATCCCGGGGGCACCCATATTGATGTTTACCGGGCAGCAATTGCCTACATAACCCGTCCAATGGGTGAAATTACCCATACTAAAATCCGAGTTTGGGCAATCCTGACTAGCTTGGGCTTGCACCCCAAAAGTCGTTGACAACAACAAAAAAAGCACGCAGGAAAGGCGAGCTAATCGCCTATTATTAAGCACGCTAGTTAAAATTTTCTTAGGTAAATCTATTTCCATATACACATGCTTTTCGCACCAAATTTACTGCCGCTATGTCGAAGCAAAGGTAATTATACTCCCCCTCTATTGCAAGCTCCAGCAATAAAAAAACAACGCCATAACTTACTGTTTTGCAGGAAAATTACCTAAACTTAACCTAGGATAAATTTCAAAGGGCTATTCTGTCTAAAAGACAGTCCAAAAGGGCCAAACGCTGCACCCAATAATCCTTTTCCTTTCACTAACTTTGCCATCCCTATCAAAAAGGGCTGTTAGCTCAGTTGGTTTAGAGCGCTACCTTGACAGGGTAGAGGTCACTGGTTCGAATCCCGTACAGCTCACTATACATTACATTTATGCGCTATTTCGTTTTCTTCTTCTTTTTTGCACCCTTTCTTTTGCAGGCCCAAGACCTTCCTCCTCGTTTGAGAAAGGCAGAAATTAAACCTTACCTGGACTCCGTTGGCGCTGAGCGGGCCACTGAAACCTGGGATTTGGGAGGTGTGCTATTTACGATGGGAACTTCCTATCGAATGCGAAACCTCCCCTTTGAACCCGGAGCTCATGATTTACCGGCCGATGGAGTTGTCGCCCTAGACTCTCTTGCTGAATTCCTGCGCCTCTACCCCAACCTTATTCTTGAAATTCACGTCTACTTTTCACCCAAACTCCAAGAGCCCCCTCTACGGAATCTGGACAAAAAGCAGGCAAACGCTATTCGGAATTACCTCGTTGCAAAAGGCGTTGACCCCAAACGATTAAAAGCCGAGCGCGGAGGTTACGATTTCCCCATTTACCCGGAAGAACTGGTCGACAGACTAGACGATGAAAGCACCCGCATGCGCATGTACCATGCCAATCAACGGGTCGATTTTTATATCTCAGAGTCGCCGTACTGATTGTTTGCGGGCGGCATTTCCGGCTGCCATCTCCAAGTCCTCGCTTTGGCCTTAAGGGCTGCTTGGGCTCCGGGTGCTCGCTATAGCTCCGCAGCCTCGCCTCAAGCTTCCCTAAAGCCCAAAGCTGTGGGCTTTTCAACGCATCCGGGCCGCATCTTCCAATCCCGCTCCGCTTCTAAATCCGATTTTCCACAACAATTTGTTTCACCTTTTATGCCCTCCCTCTTTGAAATCTAATCATCTTGTGGTACTTTTGCCCTCCATTTAATTACGACAACCATGTACGCGATTGTAAAAATTGCCGGCCAACAGTTCAAGGTAGAGAAAGACCAAGAATTGTTTGTGCACCGCCTAGAGGCTGAGCAAGGAGATAAAGTGCAAATCGAAGATGTACTTCTTTTGGACAACAACGGTGAGGTTAAAATCGGCAGTCCCAGAGTAGAAGGCGCCAAAGTAAACCTCGAAGTTATTGACCACCTCAAAGGCGATAAAGTACTTGTATTTAAGAAAAAACGTCGCAAAGGATACCAAAAACTTAACGGCCACAGACAGCAATTTACTAAAGTGCGTGTCGCCGATATATCTCAATCTTAAACCCGAAAAACGCATTGCATCATGGCACATAAGAAAGGTGTAGGTAGTACTAAGAACGGTCGCGAATCCGAAAGCAAGCGACTCGGTGTTAAAATTTACGGTGGGCAGCAAGCTCATGCAGGAAATATTATTGTGCGCCAAAGAGGGACACGTCACCATCCCGGCCTCAATGTGGGTATGGGCAAAGATCATACCCTGTTTGCATTGGTCGACGGTACTGTGGTTTTTAGAAAGCGCAAGAACAACCGATCTTACGTTAGTGTAGATCCCGCTGCTCAAGATTGAGCGCAACCTCATTCTTAAAAGGCTGTCTTACAAGACAGCCTTTTTTTTTGCGTATCGCTCCTTAATATCCCGTATCCCCTGCCCCGGACCGACCAAATAGCCCGGAAAGGGTGAAGCCGACGGGCTTGGCAGGCGGAGGCGACCCTAGAAGCCCACGCACTGCCTAGCCCAACGTGCTGCACCATTGAGGACTATGCAGGAGGGCCGGAAATGGCAGCCTAACACACTCTAAAATCAATCGTTTAAACCCAAATTTCCTTAGCCCGAAATCCGTTCCCCTGCCTATCTTTGTACCAAAGCCTTTGACACTATGCTTTCCATAAATGACCTTAGGGAAGACCCACAGCATTATATTCAACGCCTCCTTAAACGCAACATTTCTGCCGAGGCCATGGTCCGGGAAATTTTAGACCTGGACAAATCGTACCGCAAAGCATTGCAGCAGCAAGAGCAGCTCAAGGCAGAGCTCAACCAAATTTCAAAGTCTATCGGCCAATTGATTCGAGAACAGCGAACCGAAGAAGCCAAACTAGCCCAAGAACAAACCGGCAAACTCAAGTCGGAACTGCAGGTGGCACAACAAGAAGCCTCCGTGCAAAAAAGCCGACTCGAAGAGCTGCTTCTCGGCTTGCCCAATGCACCGCACCCCTCCGTTCCCGAAGGCTTGGGGGCTGAACAAAACGAAGTTATTTGGCAAGATGAACTACCTAAGGTCTCCGCTAAAATCCCGCATTGGGACTTAGCTGCAAAATACCAATGGATTGATTTTGAACGGGGTGTAAAAATTACCGGTGCCGGATTCCCGGTCTATTCGGGCGGAGGTGCCAAGCTGCAACGTGCATTAATTCAGTTTTTTCTGGATAAAAACACCGAAGCAGGCTACCAAGAATTTCAAGTGCCGCTGCTGGTAAACGAGGCCTCAGGAGTTGGCACGGGGCAATTGCCCGATAAGGAAGGGCAAATGTATGGCGTACCCGAAGACGGCTTGTTCCTTATCCCAACCGCCGAAGTACCCTTGACCAATTTGTTCCGAGAAGAAATTTTGGATGCTTCTCTGCTGCCCATTAAACTTACCGGCTACACTCCTTGCTTCCGTCGCGAAGCTGGAAGTTATGGCAAAGACGTACGCGGACTCAACCGCCTGCACCAGTTCGATAAAGTAGAAATCGTGCAATTGGCGAATCCGGAACAATCCTATGCCCATTTGGAAGAAATGGTGGAGCATGTTACCGGCTTGCTTCGCGCCTTGGAACTTCCTGCCAGACTCCTAAAACTTTGCGGAGGCGATACCGGCTTTGCGGCCGCTATGACCTTCGATTTTGAGGTGTATGCCGCCGCACAGGAGCGTTGGCTCGAAGTTTCTTCCGTTTCCAACTTTGAATCTTTTCAAGCCAACCGCCTAAAAATGCGCTACAAAGAAGGGCAAGAGAAACCAAACTTGCTGCACACCTTAAACGGAAGTGCCTTGGCCCTGCCCCGAATCGTGGCGGCCCTCATGGAAAATGGCCAAACCGAAGAAGGCATTCGCTTGCCTAAAGCCCTTGAACCTTATTTAGGAACCACCTTGCTAAAATAGGTAAGTGCACATGCAAACCTTTTTAGCCCCCTTGCGTATATTAGGTATGAATCGTTGGCTTTGCTTGGTTTGGTTATGCTTGGCTCCTGTGGCTTGGAGTCAAACCGACCAAGAACAAAACCTCGCCTACCAGTACCTCAATCAAGGCGATTGGCAAAAAGCCCTGCCCTTTTTTGAGCGGTTTCACGAGCAGTTTCCTCAAAAAGAGAAGCATTTCAAGGCCTATATACGCTGCTTAAAGGAGTTGAATCAGTCGAGTCGAGCCCTTGAGGTAGCCAAAAAGCAAGAACGTGGTTTTCCTAAAACCGCCTTGTACAAAGCCTATTATTACGACCTGTTGCTTACCGAAGGCGACCAACGCAAAGCAGAAAAAGTTTGGGAGTCTTGGCTTAAAGACTTGCCGCCTTTTGTGCAGGCTGCCGAAGACTGGGGAAACGCCTTTGTTTTGCTTGGCTACAATCAAAAAGCCATTGAAATATACACCGTGCACCGAAAAAAGTTTGGCGACGATGTGCTGCTTCATTACAAACTCGCGGAAGCCTACGCCTCAGAAGGCAATTATTCCGGAGTAGCTGAAGAACTCATTGATGTGTTAGAGAAAAGCCCTGCTGCTTTTGGGCAAGTGCAAGCCGCATTAAACAACCTACTTACCGAAGAGGGGCAAGACCCTGTGAATATGGCCATAAAAGGTGCCTTATTGCGCAAAATTCAAAGCCCGGGGGACCATCGCAACGCCCAAGAATTGCTGCTTTGGGTGTACCGCCAAGAAGCTGATTTTGCGGCCGCCTTTATACAGGCACGCGCATTGGATGCCCGTTACCGTGAACAAGGAGCCCGTTTGATGGACCTAGGGAGAGCTGCTGCCTTGGTACAGGAGTTTTCCATGGCCAATAAATGCTTTAACTATGTGGTAGATCTGGGGCCCGGAAATGCCTTTTATTATGAAGCCCGCGCCGAAAAGGTTAGAAACCTCGAAGCGCAACTTTCCTGGGAGGGAAAATTAAATGGCAATGAACTTTTGGCTCTTGCCGATGCCTACCGCAGTCTATTAAAGGATTTGGGCGGCGCTCCCCAGTCCTTGCCCCTGCAAATTCGCTACGCCAAATTGCAGGCCTTTTATTTGAACCAAGCCGAAAAAGCCAAAGAGACATTGGATAGCCTGGTACAAAACGGCCGGGGAAGTGCGCAAGATTTGGCCCAAGCCAAATTAAACTTGGCCGACGTGCAATTGCTGCTGGGTGACCTTTGGGAGCCAAGCCTCTTGTATGGCCAAATTGAAAAGGCTTACCCCAATTTATTGGAGGCTCAGGAAGCAAAGTTTCGCAATGCAAGACTTGCCTATTTCCGCGGTGAATTTCCTTGGGCTTTGACTCAAGTTAAAGTACTCAAAGCCTCTACCACCAAACTTATTGCCAACGATGCACTGCGGCTTTCGCTGTTGATTCAGGACAATGGAGGCGCTGACTCTTCCTTCGAGGCGCTGGAAATTTTTGCACAGGCCGAAATGGCAGTATACCGCAAAGAGACAAAACGTGCTCAAGCACTTTTGGATTCCCTAAAACAGCAGTTCCCTACGCATGGATTGGTGGCGCATAGCTATTGGCTGCGCTACGAAATTGCCAAAGAAAAACAAGCCTACGAGCAAGCCCTAAGCGCGTTGGAAACGCTTTTGTCCTTTGACAAAAACCACCTCCTAGCCGATGACGCCTTGCTTGCTGCCGGAAAACTGCTCGAAAACCAGCTGAATCAGCCGGAAAAAGCTATGGAAAAGTATCGAGGCATCATCTTAGATTACCCGGCAAGTATTTGGACCAACGAAGCCAGAAAACGCTACCGCTTGCTCAGAGGCGACAATAAGGAAATGGGGTTTTAAAGCCCTCTTCTCCCGTTTTTGCTCCTCCTTTTAAATATCAAATTGTACCTTTAAAATACCCATTTATCAAGGTCCCACTCATTATGTCTCTTTTCTTCCACGATGTAAAAATCCACCAACGTTTTGACTTGGGCATGCTGTGTTTGTCAGAGGAAGAAATCATCTCTTTTGCCGAACAATACGACCCTATGCCTTTTCACACCAACCCTGAAATTGCCAAACAAAGTCCTTTTGGTGCTTTGATTGCTTCAGGCCCTCACCCTTTTCATGCCATTTACCTTAGGGAGTGGGTGCCACGCTTCAAGGATTCTGTCTTGGCCGGAAAAGGCATTCACCATTGGAACCTACACTTGCCCGTTTACGCCAACCAGGCCATCCAATGCCATTTGGAAGTAAAACTGCACGAAGCAAAACCCGCCAAAGGCTTTGGAGTCATCAATTGGTATTTTAGCTTTGAAAATGAGGAAGGTCAATTGGTTCAAGATCTTGAAATGGTGGTATTACATTGGTTAAAACCCCCACCCTATGCCCGCCAATAAGCCCAAAACAGCCCTTTTAACGGGAGCTACCTCTGGTATAGGACTCGAAATTGCCCGCGGGCTGCACCATGCAGGCTGGCACTTGGTGTTAATGAGCCGAAACCTCAAAAAACTAGAGCAAGTCAAGCATCAACTTCCCCAACCCGAAAAAGTACAGTGCATAGAAGTGGACTTATGCTCCATGAACCAAACCCAAAAAGCGGCGCTGAACTTACCGGCAGAAAACCTTGACGCGGTCATCCACAACGCAGGCGGAGCTTTTGGCAGACACCAACGAACTGAGGATGGATTTGAGCGGACTTTAGCGCTTAATTATTTGGCGCCGTTCCTTCTTACCGAACTGTTGTGGCCTAAATTGGACAAAACCCAAGGCTGCTTAATTCACCTTTCCAGTTCAGCCCACTACCAAGGGAAAATTTATTGGGAAGACCCTAACCTAAACCAAGGCTATTTTATCCTTAAAGCCTACAGCCAGTCTAAGCTTATGCAATTGATGCATGCCCGTCACCTGGCCACATGGCCGCAAGCTCCGGCATGCTATGCCGTTCACCCTGGATTGGTAAAAACAGCCATAGGAAACAAACACAGCTTGGGATACATGGGCCTAATTTGGACTCTTTTTACCAATTGGCGAGGAATTTCCCCCAAAGAGGGAGCCGACAACAGCCTTTGGCTGGCCAATTCAGCAGTCGAAGACCGGCCACCTTCCGGCAGCTATGTGCACAAACGAAGCATTAAAGCGCCACTGGCTTTGGCTCAAGACGCCGAAGCGTGCAGCCGCTTATACCATAGCACCAAGTCTTGGCTTGCGCCTTGGTTAGAAAAATCATAGCTAAGCAATACAGGAAGTTAAATAAGACGCAGCCGATGAACCGGAGCATAGGCCTTGGGCACCAAACAGCAGCCCAAAAAAATGATTACCTGTAATAGAAGCGGTAATACACCCGCTTTTCGCCTTCTTTGCCTGAAATCATGTACAGACGCCCTTTGCGGTCGTACTTAAAGTCCCACAAATAGCCCCTTGCCTCATTCACAAATCGGCTGAGCATTTTGGTTTTATCGCTGTAGCTGTACCTCGAAACCCCAATAGAGCTGTCTTGTTTGGCCGCAGCAAACAAGGATAATTCAGGATCAGTGATGATAGGCACCGCCTCCGAACCATTCAATGCAGCAGATTCATTGATGCTGGGTGTCCAGAATGCCCTTAAAACGCGGCCCGAATTATCGAAAACCAAGGTCTGACTTCGTTTGTCGCCATTTGGTCCAACCAATGCGCGAAACAAACTAAACTCTTGCTTGGCGGTATGGGTGCCGGGCACAAAAGACCTGGCTTCCCAGCGGGCCGTCTCAATCAACTCCAAACCGGCCGGAGGAAAGCCCATCCAGTAGGCCGTATCTATATAGCTTCCGGCCTCTTCTTGTTTCCAAAACAAGTTGTCCTCCTTCACCAATTTAAAAACCGTTTTGCTGCCCTTTTTAATGGTAATGGACTGGGAGTTTCCATCCACAAAACGCGCGGCAAAAGAGGCTAAATCAGGCACTTCTTGTGCTTGAACAAAAGAGAAAAAGGCCGAAAAGGCTACAATAAAAAAGCCGAAAAATTTCATAAACTTGGGTTGTATAGGGTTACAAAAGTAGGAAAAGTGATGAAAGCCTGCTGCCTCTCAAACGACTTTGTTTGCATGGCTCAAGCGATATTTTTTTTTGGGGGCGCCTTTTCCTGCTTTCGGCAGTAGTGTGCTCGCCCAAAGCCTTGGTCTGCTTGCGCTCCGGGGTCCCTCAGCTTTACTTCGGGCCTCCTCGCAGCATGCATACCATGGCTTTGGCCGCCCACAGCTACTCACCTCTATCAGGGGCGCTAAATGCCCATCCTATAAAGTTTCTCTCCCCTACTTTAGATGCTTCGCCTAATCCTTACCTTTGCACTATGTCAGTGCACCAACAAGTTAAAAGGGTTACTACCCACACCCTGCAGCAAATGAAAAGGGACAACGCCCCCATTTCCATGCTTACAGCCTACGATTTCACCATGACCAGACTGCTTGACCAGGCAGGGATTGACGTGTTGCTTGTAGGAGACTCTGCTTCGAATGTGATGGCGGGGCACGAAACTACGCTGCCCATTACACTTGACCATATGATTTACCATGCATCTTCAGTAGTAAGAGGTGCACAGAGAGCCTTGGTAGTAGTAGACCTTCCTTTTGGCTCCTATCAGGCAAATTCAAGCGAAGCCTTAAGGTCTGCCATTCGCATTATGAAAGAGACAGGGGCACATGGTGTAAAGCTGGAAGGAGGAAAAGAAGTTGCTGAAAGCATTTCTCGGATTTTATCAGCGGGAATTCCGGTCATGGGACATTTGGGCTTAACCCCACAGTCCATCTATAAATTTGGCACCTATACCGTGCGTGCCAAAGAAAAAGAAGAGGCCCGCAAATTGCGCGAAGACGCCCTACTGCTCCAAGAGTTGGGCTGCTTTTCGGTAGTTTTAGAAAAAGTGCCGGCAAGCTTGGCCGACGAAGTGGCCAAATCCATTGAAATCCCTGTCATTGGTATTGGTGCCGGACCCGGTGTAGATGGACAAGTCCTGGTTACCCACGATATGCTAGGCATCAACGATGGGTTTCGCCCTCGATTTTTGCGCAAGTACCTCAATTTGGCCGAAGATATCCAAGCTGCTGTAAAGCAATACATTGCAGACGTACAAAGTAGAGGATTTCCAAATGAGCGGGAACAGTATTGACGTATCGGTGGTCTACGAAGACAACCACCTGCTTGCCGTAAACAAGCCAGCAGGTATGCTTGTGCAACCGGCCTACGGCGACACCTTTGCCCTGGAAGTCCAAATGAAGGCCTATCTAAAAAAAAAGTACAACAAACCGGGGGAGGTATTCCTGGGTATTTGCCACCGAATAGATCGCCCCGTAAGTGGACTGGTGCTTATGGCGCGTACATCCAAGGCTTTGATCCGCCTAAACCAACAATTCAAAGACAAGGAGCCAAAAAAAACCTATCATGCATTGGTGGAGGGGCGCCCCTTAAATCAAGAAGACCAGTTGACCGGCTGGTTGATACGTAACATGCAAAAAAACAAAAGCCGTATACTACAAAAACCACATGCAGAAGCTAAGGAAGCAAAGTTGCACTACCGCGTACTTGAGCGAGGAAACAACCTAAGCCTATTGGAAGTTCATTTGGAGACCGGACGGCACCATCAAATCCGAGCCCAGTTGGCCCATGCCGGCTGGCCTATCTATGGCGATGTAAAATATGGCGCTAGGCGTGGCTTAAACGACAGGTCCATTGCACTTCATGCACGTAAATTGGGATTGTTGCATCCGGTTCAAAAAGAAAAAATCACCCTTTTAGCTGATTATCCTGAGGTTCCTTGGTGGGAAATTTTTAAGACCCGCCAATAAATCCTACTTTTGGCCTCTTATTTGCAGCTCTACATATAAAGCAATACCATGAAAAAATTATTCTGGATTTCAATCTTGGCCATTGGCACCTGTTTTTCAGCCATCCAAGCCCAAAACAATATCGGCTACCTCAACGCACTCAATGTATTGTACACCATGCCGGAAATCCGCCAAGTTCAAGCAGATTTGCAAGACTATTCCGCAGAACTGGACAAGGAACTTATGAAGGTGTATTTGGAGTATAGGGGCAAGGACTCTACCTTCCAAACCGATTTCAACAAGTGGTCTCCTACCATTCAAAAGCTAAAAAAAGAAGAGTTGGACGAAACCCAACAAAAGCTTCAAAGAACCCAACAAGCCTTAGAACAGGATTTAATGGAAAAGCAACAAATTCTGATTCAACCCTTATTGACTAAAATCGACAGTGCCATTAAGGTTGTTGCCAAAAATCAAAGTTTGAATTACGTGTTTGATCTTTCCAAAAATGCCTTGCTTTTTGCCGATGAGTCCGGAGACATCACCAAGCAGGTAAAAACCATCTTAGGCATCGATCCAAACGCCAAGCCCGAAGACACGATGATGATGGGCAACATTCCCATGGGTCAATAACCTCAGGCATTTCAACAGTCGGTTGGAGGGGATACTTCTTGACTTCCTCACTATTTCCTACCTCTTGGCAGGGAGCAAACTAGAAATGGCTTGTGCTATTGCTGGAGCATAGCCTTGCCGACAGGTGCTTTAAGGTTGATTCCTTCTTTGATCTGAGAGCACCGGAAACTTTTCCAGTGCAGATATTAAAGCGGGAGTTACCTTTCGAATATGAAGTAAAACCATAGGTTTTTCCATCTTTTTGGCTAAGCCAAGCACTACTTCGTCGGGCTTACTTTGCATTACATAAGTAAACCAAAGGTGCTTTTGTGGCCATGGAAGTGCATGCGCTTGCTGATCGATTAAATCCTGGAAACTAAGCTGCAAAGGAGGCAAATACCAGTCAAACAAAAACAACCGGGTTTTTCCAAAAAGGTATAACCTTCGGTTCTGCCAAATAAAGCGCGCATGTTCCATGGCGTACACATTGCGCAAAGGCTCATGTTGAAACCTTGCCATCCGAGAGGCACCAAACACCTCAAATCTTACAGGAGAGTCGGTCAAAAGCAGCCCGCCCTTGCCCAACAATTCCTGTTGCTTCCGACTGTTTTTTTGTGCTTGTTTAGCTAAAAACAAAACCATGGCCAGCGCCGGAAGAAGCAGAGCCGTAAAAACCAATACCCATGAAATCACAGCCTTAATTTACAAAAGCTCAGAACAGAAGTCAAACCCTAAGGCCCCTTCTTGTAAAAAGGTACACGCCAAGGCCGGACTTTTGATTTTAAAAAAAGAGCACTGATTTTAGTTTTTTTAAGCCCTGCTTAAGTAAGGAAATCGCACCTTTGCGGCGAATTATATGCTATGTCAGAACTGCTTGCTTTTGGTCTACTTTGCCTTACTACCTTTATTACCATCATGAATCCGCTCAATATACTGCCGGTATTCATGACTATGACCAGCGAATTCACTCCTCAAGAAAGAAGACAAACAGCAACTAAGGCTGTTTTGACGGCCTTTTTTGCCATGATCTTTTTTGCTTTGGCAGGTACCTTTCTGTTTGGGTTTTTCAATATCACCGTAAATGCCTTTAAAGTGGCAGGTGGGGTTATCTTTTTTAAAATGGGCTACGACATGCTGAATGCCCGACTTACACGAATTAAAATTGCTAAAAAAGAAATCAAAAGCTACGCCAACGATATCTCCATTACTCCATTGGGGATTCCGATGCTTTGTGGGCCCGGAGCCATCACCAACTCCATTATTCTTATGAACCAAGCCCAAAGTACTACTCAAAAGGGCGTACTATTAGCAGCCATTGTAGCCATTTGTGCCATTGCCTTAGCGGCCCTATACAGCGGTTCACAAATCATCAAGTTGATTGGGGACACCGGCATTAAAGTAATGATGCGGATTATGGGGCTTATTTTAATGGTGATTGCCATTGAATATTTTATGGGCGGCTTAGGCCCTATGGTTAAGGAACACTTTTTGCAATAAAATCTGCATGCTGCCGAATGTTTGGAAATGGTCTGTCAATGGCAAAGAGTGCATCCAGCCCTCCTTAGACTTTGGCGCTCAAAAAGGCGCTACTTATTGGCTGGAGTCTAACTTTCCCGAGGTTCCTCTCATTGAGGAAACCCATTCCGGAATGGAAAGATACCGCCACCTGCTTCCTCTCGCACCCACAGCTCCGGTGGTTTCGCTCGGAGAACCCGAAACGCCGGTAGTGCAAACCGATGCAAACCTGTGGATGAAGTTGGAATACCTTATGCCTACTGGCTCCTACAAAGATCGGGGGGCTTGTGCTGTACTTAGTCACGCCCTGTCCATTGGAGCAAAAGAGGTCTTGGAAGACTCCTCAGGAAATGCGGGCAGTTCGTTAGCAGCTTATGCTGCCCGTGCCGGCATAAAAGCAAACATTTTGGTTCCACAAAGCATACCGGAAGTAAAGCTACAATCCATGCAAGCTTATGGATCCCAACCGTTAAAACTGCCCTTGAGCCGGGATGAAGTAGCCGAAGAAGCCAAAAGAATTTCAGGCAATATTTACTTTGCCAGCCATACTTGGAACCCCATTTTTTTTCATGGGACCAAAACCTTTGTTTGGGAACTTTGGCTTCAGTATCAAAAAAAGCAAGTAGATTGGCCACAGCACATGATTTTTCCCACCGGAAACGGCACCCTCCTGCTCGGTACTTGGTTGGGGCTTCAGGAACTTAAACTTGCAGGGAAACTACCTTTTATGCCCCGCATTTCTGCCGTTCAAGCCCAAGGGTTTGAAGGACTTTCAAAATCCCATTTTGAGCCCGGCACCGCAAGCACTCGCGCCGATGGAATAGCCATTCGTAAACCACTGCGAAAACTTGAAATTCTAAGAGCTATTGAGCATACAGGAGGTCAAATCTTCGTCGTTACAGAGAAAGAAATTGCGGAGGCACGCAACAAACTTGCCGCTATGGGGTGGCTGGTTGAGTACGCTTCTGCCACGGCCTATGCTGCTGTTACAAAAACTACAGATAAACAAGAAAAGATTTTAATTCCACTTACCGGAAATGGTTTGAAAAATCCAAGTTGAAGTGCTAAATTTGTAGGTATAGCTATGGTTCTTTTCAGCGCAATGCACAACCCAGTTCCCAAGCAAATAGCGACCCATGCTTTTTGCTTTTTCCTAAGTTATGGGCTAGGCTTCTCAAGTCTAACTGCACAGTTGATTTTTCAAAAAACCTATGGTGGAGCACAAGACGATCAATTCCACCAAGTGCGACAAACATCCACAGGAGGTTTCACTCTGGCAGGCACATCCTACAGCCAAGGTCAGGGAGAACGCGACTTATTTATGGTGCAAACCGATGTGGCAGGCACCAGCCAGTGGAGCCGAACTTTTGGGGGAACCGATAGAGATGTTGCTCGAGATGTCATTGAACTTTCCAATGGCGGAGGGGGACTCTTGCTTGTTGGGAATACCTTAGCAAACCCGCCTGCCGGAGATTTAGCCACTTATGCCCGCTACGACATGACAGGAAACCAAACTTGGTTTCGGGTAGTCGGAGGTATTTACGACAACGAGCTGTACAAAGGCCTGGAAGTCTTGGGAGGTTTTGCTTTTTGCGGTTTCTCCAACTCCTACAGCGGAAATGGGTACAACGACATGACTTTGGTCCGTACCGACGCCAACGGGAATGTACTTTTTGCCAACCATTACGGAGGTTGGCAAAACGACCAAGCCTTTGACTTTCAACAAACCAGCGACGGGGGCTTTGTTTTGGCCGGCCGCTCCGCAAGCTTTAGCACCGGAGCCAATTGGGATATGTACGTAGTAAAAGTCAATTTGGCCGGAACTGTACAATGGGCAAGAACCATTGGTGGAGCAGGAACCGAAGAAGCCTGGTCGGTTAGGCAGACCTCAGATGGCGGTTATTTAGTAGCGGGCTTTACGACCAGTTATGGAGCCGGCGGAGAAGATATGTTTCTTGTAAAACTTAGTGCCAACGGAGGGCTAAGTTGGGCGAGAACCTATGGAAGTCCAGGCAACGACCGAGCTTATGAAGCCGAAGAACTGCCCGGTGGAAGGTATGCTCTTGCGGGTTTTGCCAGTCAAGGAAATGGAGGACGGGATGCCGCCCTACTCCAACTCAATGCCAATCAGACCATACAGTGGGCCATGAGTTACGGAGGCACACAAAACGATGAAGCCTGGGCTATGGATTTGCGAAACAGTCCACAAGGAGGCTACCTTTTGGCCGGATTCACCCAGAGTTTTGGCAACGGAGGAATGGATGCCTATTTGATTGCTACCGACACCTTGGGCAATAGCGGATGTCAACAAAGCTCCATTAACTTAAGCACCGCAAGCCATAACCCTACCATCGGAGGTACCGCTAGCCTGCTTACCGGTTTTCAAAGCTTCAACAGAGTCCTCACTTCGGCACAAGCCAATTACCCTGAAGACTGCAGCTGCAGCGATTATAGCCCCCCACAATCCATTCAAGGAAATCCTTTGGTGTGCGATAACGCCACCGGGGTGAGCTATTGGGAACCATCTTTGTATGAGCAACCTCAACTCAACTGGTCCGTGCAAAACGGCACCATCTCCGGGCAGCAAAGCGATACGCTGATTTTTGTAGATTTCACAGGGCAAAACAGTCAAATACGCGTAGAAGCAGATTTTGGCTCCTGTACCGTATTCGATTTAGACACCCTTGATGTGGTTATTTCAGAAATTGCTGTGGACATCCTTGGCGATAGTACTTCTTGCGAAGGAGAAGCCTTTACCTTAAACACCCAGGTTACCGGAGGTACCGGAAACTTACAGTTTGCATGGAGCTCAGGTGCCACTTCTCCATCCATTTCCGATGCCCCCATGGTTTCTACTGGATACCAAGTCACCGTTACCGACAGCCTGGGTTGCACCGCGGAAGATTCCCTTTGGATACAAGTATTTCCATTTCCTGTGGTAAATTTGGGGCCGGATAGCATTGTTTGTAATCCTCCAAACTTGCTTTTGAATGCAGGTAATCCCGGCGCCGGCTACTTGTGGAATGATGGAAGTACCCAGCAAACTACCACCGCCAACACCATTGGCTTTTGGTGGGTAGATGTTAGCCGAAATGGCTGTACCACCAGAGATTCTATTGAATTCATTCAAGCCCCTGCTCCTCAAGTGCAAATTGCCGGAGACAGTCAATTATGTATTGGAGAAAGCACTACGCTTACTGCTCAGGTACAACAAGGAACAGGCCCCTTTAGCTTTGAATGGAGCAACCAAAGCAACCAAAGCACGGCAGGTTTTACTCCCGTTGGAGACCAATTGGTTTGGGTTCAGGTGACCGATCAAAATCAGTGTGTTGACCAAGACACGCTAAACTTGGTAGTCTATAATTATCCGGTGGTAGACCTGGGTCCTGATTTGGTGGTTTGCACCCCTCCTCCTATCCTTTTGGATGCAGGTAATCTCGGCGCCAGCTACCAATGGCAAGACGGCAGCAACAGCCAACTTTTTGCAGCAGACACGACTGCGCTTTACTGGGTTGCAGTAACTCAAAACAACTGCACCAGCTTTGACTCCATTCAAATTACCTTTGACAGCCTCCCGGAACCTGCACTGCCCGAAATTCAACTCATGTGTGCCAACAATTCAGTTACACTGGATGCCGGAAACCCTTTTGCCAACTACCAATGGAGCACAGGTGATACCTCAAGAACCCTGTCGGTCTCCGAGCCCGGAGTTTACTCCGTTTGGGTATCCAAATGCAATGTAGTGTTTACAGATTCCGTAAGGGTGGTGGGCGGCTATGACCCAGAACGTATTTACGTTCCCAATGCTTTTTCACCAAACGACGACGGCATGAACGATCGTTTTGGCATTGCCTACAGTTTTCCTGAGCTGGACTTGTCCGACGGTTTTGAAATGTACATTTTTGACCGTTGGGGCAATGTGGTTAAACGCTTCCAAGGGCCTGAGGATAGCTGGAACGGTACAGGTCAGGACGGAAACCCGCTCTCTGCTGGTGTATATGCTTGGCGTATGTACTTAAACAACTTTTGCTTTCCCGACATTATTGAACGGATAGGCAGCGTAAGAATCCTCCGGTAGTTTGCCTATGAATTATACGGAGACTCTAGAATACCTATATGCTGCTTTGCCTATGTTTCAGAGGATTGGGGCGGCAGCCTTTAAAAAAGACTTAGGTAATACGCTGGCCTTATGTCAAGCCTTAGGCAATCCGGAAAAAGACTTGAAGTTTATTCATATTGCCGGAACCAACGGAAAAGGCTCGGTAAGCCATATGCTCGCCGCTTGCTTTCAACAGCAAGGATACAAAACCGGATTGTATACCTCGCCTCATTTAAGCTCTTTTACCGAAAGAATACGGATAAATGGAGCACCCATACATGAGCAGGCGGTAGTAGACTTTGTGGCGCAATACCAAGATATCATTGAAAAAATAAAACCCTCCTTTTTCGAAATTACGGTGGCCATGGCCTTCTGGCACTTCAAAAAAGAAAAAACCGAGCTAGTGGTTTTGGAAACCGGCATGGGCGGACGGCTGGACTCAACCAATGTAGTAAATCCTGAGCTTAGCGTAATTACCAATATTGGATGGGACCATATGCAGTTTTTGGGTGGAACCCTGCCTCAAATTGCGGCAGAGAAAGCCGGTATCATAAAACCCAATACACCTGCTGTTCTAGGAGAGCCTACCGAAGAAATACTTCCGGTTTTCCATGAAAAATGCGCTGAAACAAACAGTACACTTCATTTGGCCAACGACTGGATTCAGCTGGAGAGCCATGCACTGCCCAATGAAGGAAGAAACATTCGCGTGCTCAACGAAGGCTGGGAAATACAACTGCCCCTGGGAGGTGCCTACCAAGAACTGAATCTCAAAACAGCGCTTGCTGCCTTAAGGGTATACCAGTCCATTCCCGGCGCATTAGCTATGCAACAAACCTCCATTGAAAAAGGCTTGAGCAATTTTGCAAAGCTTACCGGGCTGCGTGGCCGTTGGGAAACCTTACAAACAGCACCTTTGGCAATTACAGATACCGCCCACAATGCCTCCGGTTGGTCCTACGTGATGCAGCAATTGAAAGAAACCGCCAAAGGAAGAAAACTACACTTTGTTTTGGGCTTTGCAGACGACAAAGACCTCAAAGCCTTGGTAGACCTTTTGCCGGAACACGACAGCCTTACCCTTTGCAAACCGGATGTTCCCCGAGGCATGCCGGTAGAAAAGCTCCAAAAAGCTCTGCATGAATTTGGACTAAAATCAATGGCAAAAGGTTCAGTTGCCGAAGCCATTGACCATGCATTGAACCTTGCGGAATCCGAAGATGTTGTATATATAGGCGGAAGTACTTTTGTAGTTGCCGAAACCTTGGTTAAGTTTGATTTATTAAATACTTAAGAAAAAAACGACTATTTATCTATGGAACAAGATTTTGATCAGCAAGTCCCAACCGACCCGGTTTTAGATTCCCTACAAAAATTTTTAGCAGACGAAGATTTGGTTTTGGAGCGCATAAAAACAGAGATAAACCGCTTCAACCCCTTTAACGTAACCGAAGACCCCAAACAGCCTGCCTCCCATTCGCGCTTTTGGGCTTGGATTTTAGACCCCTCCGGCAGCCACAATTGCGGGTCTTGGTTCCTCAACCGGTTTGCCCAAAGCGTATATCATTTGCCTTTGGAAGTTAAAAACCGCATTAGCTTAGCCGACCACAGCAAAACAAAAGTGCATTTTGGCTACAACCACAAAGACATAAGCATCGAAAATGCCGAGGCGGGTTGGGTGCTCTTGGTAGACAACCGCGTGGAAGATGGCCCCGCTTTAGATCAATCCGCACTGCAATACCAACTGCATTCCCAAAAACAACTGCCCGAGCCGGCATATGCCCATTACATCCTGTTATCTCCCAGGCCTTTTGACGCAAGGAGAATGCCCGGATTAGACGGCTACGACACCTTTCTTTACGGCGAAGCGCTTTACATGCTCGAAGAAGGATTGGAGCTCCTAAAACCCGACAGGGAAGTAGCCGATTTTATACGCTTTTACATCAAATATTTTAAACAACAATTTATGACTACCGGAAAAGATTTAATGACCCTTGCTCAACAGATTTATTGGAAGCACAAAGACGCTTTAGATTTTATAATGAAGCATCGCCCGGTGCTGAATGTGCCCGACAACTTTCAAGAAGTGTTTCGCTTTTTTAAAGACGACGAACGCTACGCCATATTAACCCCGCAAAAGGATGAAATTTTCCGGTTTTTACCTTCCGAAGTGCAAGATAAATTCCGCTACGGCTCCTTTAGCTGGCACCATATGTACGAAATGTTCTGCCTCGAAATGGTTTTTGAAGCAGAATGCATTGACATTCGATTCACCTTTGGGGGCATTTGGCATAAAGATCCGGAGCGCCGTGAGCAGCTGCAAGAAATCAAAGACCGCTTGTTCGATGAAATGCAACACTTTAGCAGTTTGGATGGCTTGCTCACCGAACGCGGACATCCCCGCAGCAAATACCCGGCCGTGGCCAGCTACCATTTAATGAATATCGAAGACTTGCAAGAGTTTAACGGCCAATTTCACGATGCCTTTAAGCTGCGGTTTGAAGAGTTCGAACGCGATGTCTTAGGCCCTTGGGTAGAAGAAGTGTTGGACCGCATTCCAGACCGTCAAGAAACCCAGGGCGGGTATTGAAAAACATAGACCTGAGGCGCTAAAAACATTTGGGCAAATACAAAGCGATGTTGTTGTTTTGCTTGTTCCATTTTGGTTGACCACCTAGTGTTTTCTTATCCTTTATTGCCCGTCGGCACTAGATATTCTTACATTATCCAACTCTGGAAATGCTCCATTAAAGTCATTTCCATCAACGGCTGTTTGTATGCCTTTAACTCTAACTTTATCGGTAAACTGGTGAAAGGTCCAACGAACATTATGCAATCTGTGTTTGCCTGAATACGCCGCAATCCATAAAGGGTATCCATCTATATGCCCTTTTAAAATGAAATGATAAAACTTTAGCCCTGTATAGACAATGGGTTTAACTCCATATGCTTCTTCAGCAAGTTTAAGCCAATTAAGCACTCCTTCTCTTAAATTCTTTCGTCCATACCTGCCCTCTTTTTCAATGTCCAGTACCGGGTAAAAATCTCCCTGTTCTAATGTTACAACAGACTTAAAATTTTGAAATTGCTTGGTTGAGTTTTCGTTTGGTCTATAATAATGATATGCCCCTCGAACGTAATTATACCTTTTTGCGTTGCGCCAATTGCGTTTGAAATACCTGTCCACTCCATCCTCTCCCATGGTAGCACGCATAAACACAAACTCAATAGGATGCTTGGATGTACTTACCTGCGCCCAATCTATTTTCCCCTGATAATGAGAAACATCTATACCAAAAACATAGGTTGAGGAAGAAATTGCAGGGTTTTCGGTTATGCCTACGCTCAACTTTTCGTAAAGAAGTAACAGCGCAATTAAAACAATACAAATAGCGAGGGGCAGCGCACCAATACCTATCAATAATTTTAAACGGTTCACCTTGGTTCTATGCGCTTGTTTTTTTCTTGCGTTTACATGTTCTACCAGTGGGAGTTTTGCTTCCCATTCAGTCTCTTTTTGATTGTTCTCCTTGATTTTTCCCGCCTTTTTTAGCGAACGAATGAGGATAGCAATTACAGCCGAAAGAAGTACAATTACTCCAATAAGTAGCATCCAAAATCTAATGGGATGTAAATCCTTGTAAAGGACTATATAGTAATGCGCCTGTTCCATACTAAACCTATTGAGATGGTCGCCTTCTTTAAACAACCCTTAAATCAAAAATAGTGGATTTTATTGGTAAAATTCGAGGCTGGGCATCATCAGATAGGAAGCAGGAAAGTACCCATCCAGAGGCTTTTGATTGGGGCCTTCCTTCCATAGGAAAAGCAAGCTCCGTATCCGCCCCTTGATTTCGGTTCTTAAGACCCCGCACCTTAGATGCAGACTTGTGTCAGTATCTAAGCGTCGGGGGAGCCTCTGGCGGGCCCTCCGTTGGGGGCGGGAGGCCATTCTAGGAGCTTTTGTATCCTTTAAGACCAACAACAAGGTGAATTGGTCGACTTCTTTTTTAGATAATAAAAATCAAATTCAGTGGTTCTTGGTGTTCGGTTTTGGTGGGGCACTGAAGCCTTTTGCACATTTTATTAGACATTACCGGCCTCTTGTTTTAGATCTTTCTTGGACACATTTTTTTAGTTTGCCCAAAGTTGAGAGGCCTTTTGGAGGTTAGGAATATGGGCTTGGCGGAATGCTTACCTTAAATCCAATTATTTCAGTTTTCTCAAATTTGCATTTTTGACAAGAGATGTCATTTGAGTGATGGCTATTTGGTTGAGTTGCGTAAGCCGTTCACCTTGTCCTAACCCTTGGCGTATGAGCACGGCATTGATGCTTTCCAGATTGGAGAGCACCACCAATTGTTCTAGAGTGGCCTGGTCGCGGATATTTCCCTTCGCATCGGGATTTTCAGTTCGCCAGTCGGCAGCAGTTTTACCAAAGAGTGCCATATTTAGTAAATCGGCTTCGGAGGCATATACAACCGATGTTTGTTTAGGTGAGAGCTTTTCAGGAATCAACTGCTCCTTAATGGCATCGGTATGAATGGTATAGTTGACTTTGGCAAGGGTACGCTGTAGGTTCCAATCCAGCTTTTGGCGGTTGTTTTCGTCTTCTTTAAGGCGTTGAAATTCTTTAATCACATAGAGTTTAAACTCAATGGAAATCCATGATGCAAATTCAAAGGCAATATCTTTATGGGCAAAGGTACCGCCATATCGGCCTGATTTGGAGATGATGCCCATGGCATTAGTTGCTTCAATCCACCGTTTTGGTGTCAGCACAAAACTGTTTAATCCGGCCTGCTTTTTAAACCCCTCGAATTCGAGGGGTTTAAAATCCGAATTATACATTTGCTCCCAAAAACCAAGCAATTCTATGGTATTACGGTTCCTCAGCCAGTTCTGGATGATGGTATCCATATTGGCAGAGTCCTTATACCTAGCAATATCAGTAAGAGAAATATAATCATCCACATTATTCTTGTAGATGGTAATCTCCGTGCCCTTAACCTCTATTATTTTATTCTTACTCATGTTCTATGTTTTAAGGTGGTCAAATTCGACCACTTTTAATTCTAACGAATTCGGGGTAATTAAACCGAAACCAAAAACTAAGGGATTAAATCAAAATTGTCGAGTTGGAATTTTTCATCCGCCTTGACATTTTGCTTTACACGAGATAAAGCGTCTTTGTCTCCTTTTCTCCATTTTGATAAAAGGTCTTTTCTCTTGTTCCCATTACTTTTTTGCCCCTGCCGTCTGTCTTCTGGCATGAGGTGGTCGCCTTCTTTAAACAACCCTTAAATCAAAAATAGTGGATTTTATTGGCAAAATTTGAGGCTGGGCATAATCAGCCAGGAAGCAGGACAGCACCCATCCAGAGGTTTTTGATTGGGGCCTTCCTTCCATAGGAAAAGCAAGCTCCGTATCCGCCCCTTGATTTCGGTTCTTAAGACCCCGCACCTTAGATGCAGACTTGTGTCAGTATCTAAGCGTCGGGGGAGCCTCTGGCGGGCCCTCCGTTGGGGGCGGGAGGCCATTCTAGGAGCTTTTGTATCCTTTAAGACCAACAACAAGGTGAATTGGTCGACTTCTTTTTTAGATAATAAAAATCAAATTCAGTGGTTCTTGGTGTTCGGTTTTTTGGGGTATTGAAGCCTTTGACACACCTTTTAGGCATAACCGATTGTCTTATCCATTAGTCGATATCTTTAAATTCTTTTTCAATCTCTTCAATTTGAGGTAAATCAGATTTAAGTTGATCGGGCACGGCTTGCGAAATTTGATAATCAGAAACGCCAAGTGCATTGCCAAGGCCCTTTAAACTATATTCAGCCACCACTTCATTTTTTCCCTTACAAAGCAGAAGACCAATGGTTTCGTTGTCGCCTTCCCTTTTTAGTACATCATTGGCCACGTTCACGTAGAAATTAAGTTGGCTGGCATCACCCGGTTTGAATTCACGCGCTTTTAGCTCCACAATGACATAGCACTTCAATCTGGTATGGTAAAAGACCAAATCGGCATAAAAATCATCGCCACCTACTTCAAAGTGCATCTGCCGTGCTACAAAAGCGAAACCCTTTCCGAGTTCCAGTAAAAATTTGGCAACTTGGTTGGTCAACTGCTCTTCGATATTTCTTTCATCCGCTTTTTCTTTTGCTCCTACAAAATCGAAGATGTAAGGGTCTTTTAGTAGATAATTGGCGAAGTCAGATTTAGCAGAAGGAAGTGTTTTATTAAAATTGGTGACTTTATTGGTCTCTACTTGTCGTTCAAACAACCCACTTTCAATATGCATGGCTAAAATATTTCGACTAATGCCATGCTCGATACAATGGTGCATGTACCAAAGTCGTTTGCCAAAATGGGGCTCCTTATCCATCAAAATAATGTGATGCGACCAGGATATTTTAAAAATAACAGACGATAAAAAAGCAGCATCATCATTTTGTGCAACCCCTTGTTGCACGATTTTATCTAACTGACAATTAGCCACCTGTAATTGTGCAACAGCCTGTGGCACAAATTGAGAAACGATATTTTGAATACTTTTTTGGGTGGGTTCAAATTGCAAAAGCCGTTTGGAAGCATCGTTCAATTTTTTAATCATCGGTAGCGGATATTGCAATGCAAACTTCCGCATGTATTTCAAATTTCTGAAGGAGCTTCCTGTGGTCGCTCTTGCCCCTGCGGCTGCTGAGCCCCCCACTTCGTCAGGCTAATTGGCCTCCGCCGGGGCGCTTAAGCTCCGTTTGGAGATTTTCGGTAGGAAAAAAATCTCTACATGGTCTTGTTTAATTTGCTGATTATCAGGGGTGAGCAAAAGTGGAAATCTCTACATGTTTGGTGTAAGGGCCGACCCAAACTGACCCCAAAAAAGTACTAA
>CAZJFM010000026.1:0-27925 GCA_964545365.1 uncultured Candidatus Competibacteraceae bacterium
TTGTATAGCTCCGGAGATGCGAAAATCCTCCCAGCTCCGTAGGAGCGAAACCTTGGATAGCACAGGAAATGCGAAAATCCCTCCCAGCTCCGTAGGAGCGAAACCTTGTATAACTCCGGAGATACGACACCCCTCCCAGCTCCGGAGGAGCGAAACCTTTTTTATCTCTCAGTCGAACCAATCAAATAAATATTGTTCGTCATAATCAACGTGGTAAATGTTTAAAAAATGAATGTACTCCTTCTTAAAGGTCCTTTTTCGATGATTTTCCGGTTGATTCAAAATGTACTTAACCACCCTATCCAATTCGCTTTTCGCATAGCTGAATGCCCCAAAACCTTCCTGCCATTGGAATTTGGAATTGGTGTATTGATGATCGTTTATCCATTTGGAAGAATTCGATTTGATATCTCTTACTAAATCGGATAGAGATTGTGCAGGGTGAAGACCTACCAGAATATGGCAGTGGTCCGGCATGCAATAAATGGCAAATAGCTTATGCTTGTTGTTCTGAATGATTCCGGTCACGTATTTTTCGAGCGGCTCCCGAAAATCTTCATGTATCATTGACCTACGGTACTTTACCGCAAATACAATTTGAACCAACAATTGCGTATACGTATTCCCCATCGTTCTTTGTTTTGTTGTTAATCTAATGAAATTAAGACCGTTGACGCCTTGTGTTTTCAAGACAAAGACCCTGACCAAAGCGCCAGATTTTTAACCCTAACTCAAAGATGCTGACCTCGGCATCCGTGCGGAGCGTCAGGAACAAAATCACCGATAGAGCAGCAAGGCGTCAACGGACTCCAAACGGCAATTTATTGCGTCTGCTTTCACCTGCACCGAGCAGCCTATTGCTTCTCAAACTCCAAGACACTCAATAAAGGAGAAAAAGAAGCGGTTCCGGTAAATTGCGCAGGGCCGCAACGCATTTGATTGTTGTTCAAATAATATACCCCCTGCGCAGGAATGGAAACACCACTGTTGTGAGTGCAAGAGCTCCCTTCCAATTCAATACTGTTTCCCGCCGAAAGCCAAAGATTATAATCTTCAAAATACACCTGGTCTCTGTAACGAAGGCGTGTACCATTGAGCTTTATCCCGGAGCCGTTGCAACAGCTGCCCATTTGCAAATCCCAACGGGTATAGCTTCCTGTAGTATCTCCGGTGCATGGATTGGGTTGAGCAGGAGAGGCCTGAATGGTTTGAGTACTGTGACTTTGTACTTGTTGTATCTGGCTATTGCCCATTATTTTGGCAAGCTTCCACTGTCGGTTGGCTGGTACCGTTTGGATTCCATCGCTTGCCGAAAAGGTATGCACTTGCACAAAGTTCAGACTGCTTTGAGGATTGGCAGTCGCATCAAATTCCAGCACATTTACCCATCGACTAACGCGCACCACAGCTCCGGGAATTGCCGAAGTGCCACATTGCCTAACATCCGGGGTGCAGTCATTATAATTCTCGTTAAAAATAGTGCCGCAATTCCCACAACTACCGGAGGGTTGCTGAACTACAGGAATGGAATAACAAGGGGCACTATGTCCCACTTGCAAACTATCTCCGGCCTTAAGCCACAAAGGCGCTTTGAGTCTAACCAAACTAGTGGATTGGTAATTTTCTACCGCCGCTTCTTGTCCGTTAATGAAAACAGCTGCGTATCTGGAACTGCAATCCGACCAGGAATAGCTGCGCATTTCCCGATTGTTGCAGGAGCTGTTGGCACAACCATTGCAAGCATCGGGGGTACTGGCATTGCCTCTGGGATAACTCACCGAAACCGAAGATCGATAGGGCTTGGTTTCATCGATCACAGCAATCACCTTCCAGACCTTTCCCGAAGGTACGGTAACTGAGCCGCTGTCGCTGTTAAACAAGAGCACCCGGCTAAACTCCAAAGACTGGGCCTGTCCGTAAACTATTTTTGCAGCCGAGCAAAAGAGCATCAAAAAAATCAGGCTTACTTTCATTTAGTAAAAATACAAAAAGAGCTTTGACTTAAAATCCTCCGGCAAAAGCAAGGAAATTGCCGCCCTCCTTGCTTCGAAGGAGCGCAGCCCCTGCCAAATCCGAAAGAGCACAACTGTTGTTGGCCCTTCAAGTTTCAAAAATTAAACCCGAGAAGCCTTGCGAAGTCTAATCAAAAAACATAACTTTCAACATGAAAAAACTTTTCGCTCTGTGTATTTTGGCCTGGTTTGGCCAGTCCCTCAAGGCGCACTCCCCTACTTGGACCGACGGTATTGCCTGCATTATTTACTCCCATTGCTCAAGCTGCCATAACAGCAACGGAATAGCACCCTTTAGCCTAACTACCTACGACGAGGTATATGCCAACCGCTTTTCTATTGCCGCTTCCGTTCAAGCCAAAAGCATGCCTCCCTTTCCCCCGGATATGTCAAAGCAACGCCTGGCCCATGCCAATGTGTTGAGCCAGCATGAAATCGATGAAATTGTGGATTGGGTCAACAATTTCGCCCCTCTTGGGGACCCCTCGGCAGTGCCTAGCCCTCCAAGCTACCCTAACGGATTCGATTTGCACAATGCAGATGTTGTTGTTCGCATGCCCAACTACACGGTAAACACTGTGGATGATTTGTACCGGGTATTTGTGCTGCCGGTGGGCAATACCGGCACCCGTTATATCTCAGAAATTGAAGTAGTGCCCGGCAATAGAGACATTGTACACCATGCCCTGGTTTTTCAAGACAACAGCCAAATCCCTGTGAATTTGGATGCCAACGATCCGGGACCGGGCTACACCGCTTTTGGGGGTACCAACTCTCCAAACTCCACGCTGCTGTGGGGCTATACTCCCGGTCAAAAAGTCTTTACCTATGCTCCCGGCTTTGGCGTAAAGCTAGAGCCCAACACCAATATCCTTTTGCAAGTGCACTATCCCGGAGGAGTTAACAATCAAATAGACTCAACTACAGTAAGAATCAAATATGCCTCCGGTACACCTAGAGAGCTGGCGATTTTGCCGGTAATAAACCATGTGAACACCCTAACGAATGGCCCCTTGCACATTCCTGCCAACACGGTTAAAACCATGCATGCCGAGTTCCAAATCCCCACAGACGTAACCGTTACCAGCGTTATGCCGCACATGCATCTCATTGGCACTTCCATTAAAGCTTATGCCCTTACACCCGCTCAAGACACCATTCATCTTATAGACATTCCCCAATGGGATTTCCATTGGCAAGGTTTTTATCAATTTCCTAAGCCTTTGCGTATTCCGGCCAACAGTACGGTATATGCCGAGGCTGTCTACGACAACACCGGCAACAATCCCTACAATCCCAACAACCCTCCTCAAGATGTGAGCGCGGGAGAAGGCACCGAAGACGAAATGATGCTCATCTATTTTAACGTGTCGCATTATTTCCCTGGAGATACCAATATTATCGTAGATACGGTGAGTCACTTGCCCCACCATTCCTCTTGCTACGCCCTTACCGGAGTGAGCGAAAAAGAAACAACCGGTGCCTTAGTCAAGTTTTATCCAAATCCGGCTGCCTATGAAGTACGCCTTGCCGGTTTGAATCAAGAAGCTACCATTGTCTTGTTCGATCAACAAGGAAAAACCATGGGCACCTGGTCGGTTGATGGGACCCAAAACACACTTAAGGTAGAAAACCTGGCCTCAGGCCTGTATTATGCCCAAATCTGTACGAAGGATGGAACGGTAATTTACCAAAAACTGGTGCTTCAGTAAGAAAAGTTGATTGAGGAGGGCTAGGTTCATTGGGCTCTTCTTGGTTTATTGGACACATGTTCGGAGCACTGCGCCCCGGCGGAGTTGGAAAGCCCGGAGGTGTTGGCCTTAGGGCAGCAAGTGCTGAGGAGGCCCCCGATGTTTCGAGGGGGACCCCGGAAGCCTTGCTGCCCTTAGGAGACCGTTGACGCGTTGTGTTTTCAAGGCGAATTAAGGCACGGCCAAATTGAAAGTCCGCAGTTTACTGGTTGTAAATGAGGAACTTGAGATTTGGCCGTAACGCCAAGTCGCCGCAAGAATAGCAACTCGTCAACGGTCTCCTTAGGCTGAAACCGAGGACTTGGAAACGGAGACGGAAAAGGCGCCCCAAAAAAAAATCTTGAGCCTATTGAAGCAATGCTCTTGCTGTTTTGTGCAACGGCTGCTCCACAATCGCATGCAGCGGGCGGCTAATTATTAACAAGGAGTTTAAATCCCTTGCCGTGCACGTTCAGAATTTCCAAACGTTCATCTTCTTTCAAGTATTTGCGCAGCTTGGTAATGTAGACATCCATACTGCGGGCATTAAAATAACTGTCGTCCCCCCAAATGGTCTTTAGAGCAAAGGTTCTGTCTAAAGTTTGGTTAATATTTAAAGCCAACAAGCGGAGCAGCTCACTTTCTTTGCTGGTGAGCTTTTTTTCGTCCCCGTTTAGGCTGAGCATTTGACGAGTTGAGTCAAAATGGTAGTTTCCAATATCAAACTGATGGTCGTTTTGGTGCAAAGAAGGCAAGCTGGACGAACGTTTAAGAACGGCCTGTACACGCAGCAGCAACTCCTCCATATTGAATGGCTTGGTAAGGTAGTCGTCGGCCCCCGATTTAAACCCTTCGATTCGATCGTCGGGCAAGGATTTCGCGGTTAAAAAAATGATGGGCATGCCTTCTTTCGCCTGTCGAATTTCTCTGGCAAGGGTATGGCCATCTTTTAAGGGCAGCATAATATCTAAAATACAGAGGTCAAAGCGCTCTTTGGAAAACACATCAAAGCCTTCTTGGCCATCGGTGGCAAGCACGGTTTCAAAGCCTTTGGCGGCGAGGTATTCTTTAAGCAAATTGCCTAGGTTGGTTTCATCTTCTACCAGAAGAATTCGGGGATTCATTTGTTCCATCAGTCGTCTTTTTTCTGTTTTAATGGCAAGGAAACCGTAAAACGGCTTCCTTCGTTGAGTTGGCTCTTGACCTGAATGCGTCCGTGATGACTTTCAACAATGGACTTAACATAGCTTAGTCCAAGGCCATAGCCTTTTACGTTGTGCACATTACCGGTTGGAACGCGATACAATTTATCAAAAATTCGTTTTTGGTCGTCTTTGGAAATACCGATTCCATTATCCGCAATTTCAACGTACAAGTAGTGGTCTTCGTTCCAGGTACTTACCACCACAGAGCCTTCTTGTTTTCGGCTGTATTTAATGGCGTTGTCAATCAAATTAAATACCAAATTGGTAACCATAACTTCGTCGGCCTCCACCACACATTGTTTTGCATCTAAATTTTGGACCACCTGGATTTCCTTGCTTTGGGTTAGCATTTCGAGGCTTTCCAGCACCCGATTTATTTTTTGATGCATGTCCACTTTGCGCAATTTGAGCTCTACTTCTCCCCGATCGAACACCGCGGACTGGAGCACATTTTCTACCAACATACCCAAACGCTTGTTTTCTTCGGCAATCATGCCCACGTATCTGTCACGCATGCTTGGAATTTCTTTTAAATCCGGATCTCCCATGGCTTGGCATGCCAACGAAATGGTGGAAATGGGGGTTTTAAGTTCGTGGGTAATGTTGTTGATTAGGTCGTTTTTAATCTCCTGGATTTTCTTTTGCCTAAAAATAATAAAAATGGTAGCGGCAAAACTAATGATGATAATTACAATCAAAACGGCAGAGGCCACCAGCAAAAACACCAGGTTTTTAATCAAAAAGCCGGTTTTATGAGGAAAATGCAGCAACAATTCGGGCCCGGGCAAAAAAGGATTTAAGCCTAAAGGAACCCGGTAAGGGGTTTCGGCCAGCGCTTTTCGGTATTCGTTAGGCACTACTTCAAAACTGGGACTTGCCCCACTCAGCACGCCAAACACCCAGCTGGTTTTAATGCCTTGGTTGTTGAGCCTATACTGAACAATTTCACGAAGCAGCGCAGTATCAATGGCCGTTGGGCGACGCATAGAAAAGTCGGTCATCATTTCCCGAAAGAGCTGGCCAATCATTTCGCGGCTTTGGTCCAGCATATCGCCCGGGTTCAGACCATTTCCCGAATAAAAATCGGCTTGCAACTCCTCTTCGTAGTAAGCCGACAAGCCGTCTTCAGGCGCAAAAGGACTCAAACGCAAAGAAAAATGCTGCTTATTGAGCCCGGGGCGCGCAGACAACATATTCATTAGGCTGGCGCTATCTTCCTTCCGGCACACCCTAAGTTGGTTCAATGAGTCAATGTGCCGCTGAACCTGAGACTCAAAGGCAGGCCAGTTAAACATTTTCTCGAAATCCTGTCGCCAACTTGCCTGTTGGTAATCCAGCGATATATTGGAAAGCGCCTCATAAACCCCTTGATTGAACTGCTCTTCCCGTTGGTCTACCGCCCTACGTATCCAAATAATTTGCACCCCCACCAACCCGGTCATGGCGAGGAACATAAATAAAATAATTAAGCGGACCACTTTAGGCTGCATAAAGCAAAAATAGGGCATAAACTCCCTAAAAGCAGTCTATTTAACGTAAATTGGATTTTGGGCGCCCGGGCGGGTGCTTGGCTTTACTGCCCCAAAGCGTGCTTCGGACCGGCAAACCCTACGGCCGGGCTTCCTGTGGTCGCCGGGCCGAAGGGGCCGGTCTCTTGCCCGCTTTGGCACGGTACCGCCGCGCCCCCTGGCGCTTTCAGCTCCGTTTAAAAACCATCTTGGCAACGTCCCGTTGCACCTTAAACAAAGGATCTACCCAGCGGGTCCACGACAAATTCAATTTTTGCAAAGCCTCAGAGGTGGAATTTAAAGGCTCCCCCTCTTTCCTTTGCTTGGAGTTTAAGCCTTTACGAATGGCCCCACACACCAAATAGCTTAAATGTATATTGATAAACTCCGTTTCCTCTAAAATAAAACCGGATTTTTTTACAATTTCTCCGTAATAATCTACCGGACGTCCCTTGCATAGCTCGTCTCCCTTTACGGTCTTGTCTACCCGTTCAAAAAGCACAACGCGGTGCTTGCTTACCCGACACATCTCCGTAAGCAATTTGGCCATCATTTCCTCATCCGTATTGTGTTGCAATACCGTAGCCGAAAATACCAGGTCAAAGGTTTGATCCTCAAAGGGAAGCTGGGTTCCATTGATTTTGGTGAGGCCAATTTTTCTGCCCTCCAAATTTTTGGTGGCCATTTCTACCATATCCGAAGAAATATCGACCCCTTCCAAGCGGCTTGGGCGCTTTTCGTATATAAAACGAAGGTTTCCTCCCGGTCCATGACCAATCTCCAAGACACTTTTGTCTTTCACATCCAGGCTGTCGAGCATTTCTAAAAACCGCTTGCGCTTATAGCGGTAATACGGTTCGTCATCGCCGGCAATAACATTTTGTCCATGCCGTTCCTGTATGCGCTTTGCCACTTCTGACCAATAAGGTTCAGGATGATAATTGCCTCCCATGTGCTTAGAATTCTGGCCCAAAGTTAGGGAATTCTATTCGCCTGCCTTTTCGTTTCTTTGCATAATGCTCCCAAAAGCTGCCCATCAAGCTATTTCTTTGCTTGCGCAACTAGAAACTTGCGGCTTACGTAAAGTGGTACTGGCCCCCGGGTCACGCTCCGCTCCTTTAGCCCTTGGCTTGGCTTCATTTCCCGGGCTTCAAGTCTGGACCAATCCGGACGAACGTGCGGCGGCATTCATGGCTTTAGGCTTAGCACGTGCCGGTGGGGAACCTGTTTTACTTCTTTGCTCCAGCGGTTCCGCAGGATTAAATATGAGCCCGGCTGTTGCAGAAGCCTACCACCAAAACCTCCCTTTATTGGTGGCCACTGCAGATCGACCCAAACGCCTATTGAATACCGCCGAAGGGCAAACCATGCTGCAATCTTATTTCTTCGAAGGGTTTTTAAAAGACCGCTTCGAACCTGAAGAGCACATCGAAGATTGGCGCTCCGTGGGCCAAGAAGCCTGGCAAATTGCCCGTGGACCCATTCCGGGGCCTGTGCATTTAAATCTTCGCTTTGATGAGCCTTTGTATTTTGAAGGAAAAGACATTCCCGAAACTCTAAAACCCATCGGCGAGCCTCACTACGCATTCCAAGAAAAGGTATTGCCGAACTTTCCACCCAAGCTTTTGGTTTTGGCCGGCCAACTACCTAAAAGCTTGGCCCAAGCAATAAGGCCTATGCTGGAGCAGGGCATTTCTCAGGGCCTCAACTTTTGGGGCGACATTTCATCCCACCTTTGGGATCTTTCCCCCTTCGGCGCCTATCCCGAATGGCTTTGGAATCAAAAAAACCCAAGCCAAATGCCCGAAGCTATATTGGTGATTGGCGGTACACTTTTACCCCGCCGGTGGGATGCCTTTATGCAGTCAAACCCAAAAGTGAGGTGGTTTCAGGCCCTTCATTTTGGACCGTCTTCACCACGGTTTCATCCTAATACCCAATGCCTGGATTTGGCGCTGCCGGAGCTAATGAATCAGCTAAGCCTTAAGGATTGGAAGACCATAGACATGCCCAAAGGTATGCCTCCATTACCGGAAGGTTGGCACGACTTAAGTGCTGCGGCCTTGTTTTTGCAATCCCTAAAAGAAGGAGACGCCCTTCACTTAGGCAACAGCATGTCTATTCGTTATGCCTCCTTTTTGCGGCATCTACTGCCCAAGTCTGTGGAGGTTTGGTGCAATAGGGGCCTTAGTGGCATAGATGGCATTCAGTCCACCGCCTGCGGACATGCTGCTGCTCGTCCTGACCAAAGGCAATTTGTGCTCACCGGCGATTTGGCCATGAACTACGACAACAATGGTTGGCTTAGCTCACCCAAACCGCCTCCCATGACCCAAATGGTACTGAACAATAACGGGGGACAAATTTTCCGATTGCTTCCGGGGTCCTCAAAAGCCGCCCAAAGAGAGCAGCTCTTTGCCACGCCAAGCCAAGGGGATTTCAAATGGCTGGCGCAACGTTTTGGCTGGGAATACCTAAGCAGTGATGGCATGCCGGGTGTCTCCACTTCCATACCTAAGGAACAAAGCCTGTTGTGGGAAGCAAAAACGCAGCCGCAGTGCAGTAAAGAAGCCTGGGAGGCTTGGCATAAATCAATTTTGGAACAAAAAGCCTGAACAATTGCTTTTTAATGCAGTAGTTTTGTTCAAATAAATGGAAGCATGAGTGCACGCGATTGGAAACCCCTGAAGTCTTACCAAGACATTTTGTTCGATTACTTCGAAGGCATTGCGCGTATTACCATCAATCGCCCCGAAGTTTACAATGCCTTTCGACCCGAAACCAACATAGAAATGTTGGACGCCATGGAAATATGTCGCGAGAACCAAGACATTCGGGTGGTCATACTCACCGGCACAGGCGATAAAGCCTTTTGTTCCGGAGGCGACCAAAACGTTAAGGGCACCGGCGGATACGTAGGGCAAGATGGTGTGCCGAGATTGAACGTACTGGATTTGCATAAAAAAATACGTTCGCTTCCAAAGCCTGTAGTGGCCATGGTAAATGGCTATGCCATTGGAGGTGGGCATGTGTTGCATGTGGTATGCGACCTTACCATTGCAAGCGACAATGCCCGCTTTGGTCAAACAGGACCCAAAGTGGGTAGTTTTGATGCCGGCTTTGGTTCTTCCTATCTGGCAAGACATGTGGGGCAAAAAAAGGCGCGAGAAATCTGGTTCCTTTGTCAGCAATATACCGCTCAGGAAGCGCTGGAAATGGGATTAGTAAATAAAGTTGTTGCCCTTCAGGAGCTGGAAAACACCACCGTAGAGTGGTGCCAAATCATGATGAAACGCAGCCCTCTTGCGCTCAGAATGATTAAAAGAGGTTTAAATGCAGAACTGGATGGGCAAGCGGGCATTATGGAAATGGCGGGAGACGCCACCCTTATGTATTATTTGCTGGAAGAGGCTCAAGAAGGTCGAAATGCCTTTTTGGAAAAACGAGATCCGGACTTTTCTAAATTTCCACGTTTCCCTTAAGCCATGAGGTGGAACGCTTGGATAGCAGCTATGCGTCTTAGGACGCTTCCCCTGGCCCTCTCCGGAGTCGTAGCAGGTGCTGCGGCAGCCAAACTGGAAGGGTTTTTTAGGGCAGAAGTCTTTTGGCTGACCCTTTCCACGGCTCTATTGCTTCAAATCCTTTCGAACCTCGCCAACGACTATGGCGATTTCAGTCATGGTACAGACAACAATACACGGGTAGGACCGGAACGCGCTTTGCAAAGTGGCAAAATATCTCCACCGGCCATGCTTAAAGCTATTTGGTTGGTGGGCCTTTTGGCTTTTGCCTCAGCCATCGCTTGCATAATGGTGGCTTTTCCCCCGGACCGCTACGCAGAAATTGCGCTGTTTCTGGTGCTGGGAGGTTTGGCCATTTGGGCTGCACTGCGCTACACTATGGGCAAAAACCCTTACGGTTACATCGGTTTAGGAGACTTGTTTGTAGGTCTATTTTTTGGATTGGTGGCCGTAGGTGGGTCGGCCTGGCTTCATGCTGGTCAATTCCTTCTGTGGTCCCTTTTACCTGCCGTAGGCGTTGGCAGCTTTGCTATGTCTGTGCTGCATATGAACAATATGCGGGACCAAATAGGCGATGCTGCTTCAGGGAAAATCACCTTGGCGGTTCGTTTGGGGATGCAGGGCGGTAAACAGTATCACGCCCTCTTGGTTGCTTCCGGTCTGGTCTGTTGGGCAGCCATTCCCTGGCATTACCAACTTGCCGGCTGGCCCCTGATTCCCGGTTTGCTTATCGCAAGCATTCAACTTACACTAACGTTTCAAAACAAAAACTTCCGTGGCTTTGACGCCCTATTGAAAGGTATGGTACTGGCTACGCTTACCATGACCGCAGGCTTGGCCTGGATGGTTTTTGGCAATGCTTAAACAAATGGAGCAATCTCCCGATGTGTTCGATCAACTCAGAGCCCTCAACTTTGGGCCATTAGCAGCCCAATGGACTTCCCGTATTCTGGAATTTAAGGAGCCCGCCAAAACCAGCCGGAATACGCTCAAATACCATAAGGTCTTTTACCTCTATGTTTGGGAAAAGCACAAACCTGATTGCCGTGGCATTGGAGAAGCCGCTCCCCTGCCCGGCCTATCGGTAGAATCTGTCGAAGCGGTGGAAATGGCTTTGCAGGACTTTTGCAAACAACCGGACGCTTGGGAACGCTTTTTGTACGAACACTTTGCACAGGTACCCTCGGCCCTTTTTGCGTTGGAACAAGCCTTGCTGGATTTAAGCAGCGGTGGCCGGCAAAAGCCCTTCCCTTCTAAGTTTACCGACGGCAGGGATTTAATTCCCATCAATGGTTTAATTTGGATGGGGTCAGCGGACGTAATGGTAGAACGTATCAATCAAAAACTCAACGAAGGGTTTCAATGCCTTAAACTAAAAATTGGCGCCTTGGATAGGGCTGAAGAGTGGCATATTTTAAAGGAAATTAGAAGTCATTACGGCGCCGAAGAGCTGGAAATTCGTGTGGATGCCAATGGCGCATTTAGCCCGGAAGAGGCCCCTGAGGTACTTGACTTTTTAGCAGAAATGCAGGTACATTCTATAGAACAACCCATTGCGCCCGGCCAAACAGAGGAAATGGCCGCTCTTTGCGCCCAGTCTCCGGTGCCCATC
Organism: uncultured Candidatus Competibacteraceae bacterium; assembly: GCA_964545365.1. GTDB lineage: Bacteria > Bacteroidota > Bacteroidia > CAIKAF01 > CAIKAF01 > CAIKAF01. The sequence continues at coordinate 11,589 of CAZJFM010000026.1, forward strand.
GCTTTGGACGAAGAGCTGATTGGTTTGTTCACTCGAGAAGCAAAACTGGACTTGTTGGAAACCACCCTTCCTGCCTACATCATTCTTAAGCCAAGTCTTTTGGGTGGCTTTGCCCAAGCCGAAGAATGGATTGAACTCGCCCAAGATTTGCACATTGGTTGGTGGGCTACTTCTGCCTTGGAGTCCAATGTGGCGCTGAACCAAATAGCCCAATGGGTATATACCCGTCAAAACCCCATGCCCCAAGGCTTAGGTACCGGCCAACTGTACAGCAACAACCTTAAAAGTCCGCTTGGTATGGAAGGCCCTTATCTTTCCTACCTTCCTGACACCTCAATGGAATGGCCGGATTAAGCATTTGTGGAGCATCGCCCGAAGCTTGGTTCCAAAGCCAAGATTCGGATCAGGCCAGGGAAATCCAAGCCATGGTAGAAGCTTGGAACAATCCCTCTACAGACCGTTTTGCTTTTCAAAGCTCCGGAACCACAGGAAAAAGAAAAACGCTTTGGTTTAGCAGAAAACAAATAATAGCCTCCGCGCAGCGCACACACCGCTGGCTGGGAATGCGTCCGGGAAATCGCTGGCTTTTGGCTTTGCCGCTGCATTATGTAGCAGGTCGTATGATTGTGTATCGCTGCTTGGCGGAAGGCATGGACCTTTGGCCTTTGGAGCCCTCGCTTGACCCTTGGCAAGAAGCCTTGGAGGCCGATGCGGTGTCGCTTACCCCAAGCATGATGCTCCATATGCTTAAGCAAGTGGGAGGAGAAAAACGCTTTAAACACATCCAACAGGTGCTTTTGGGAGGAGAGCCCATGCCTCAAAGCCTCCAAACCATGATTACCGGATGGAAAAAGCCAACGGTTTGGCACACCTATGGAATGACCGAGACCCTTACCCAAATTGCAGCCCGCAGATTATGCCCAAATCCGGATTTGGAGTTTAAGCGGGTGGATGACTCCCTGGAATTTGGAGTCTCTGAATCCGGAACCCTTAGTGTTACCGACCATCTATTGAAGCTATACCATTTGGAAACCAAAGATGCGGTAGCTTTGAGTGGCCCGGAGTCCTTTGTTTGGAAAGGCAGAATAGACCAAGTAATCAACAGCGGTGGAATTAAGTGGTATCCTGAAGATTGGAAAACGGAACTCGTGCACCCTTGGCTGGAGGGTAAGCACTGGCAAGTAGTAGGTCAAAATGACCCAAGCTTTGGCGAAGTTCCAATACTCTTGGTTGAATCCAAGACCAACCCTCCCGAAAGCCTTCTGGAAGAACTAAACCAAGGGTTGAGCGGGGCAAAAAAACTCAAAGCAATACAAGTCCTGGAAAGATTTCAGCGAGGGGCAACAGGGAAAATATTGGGCCGGTAATCCAACAAACGCTTACAAAAAAGCAGAAAGAATGCCTAGACCGCTTGCTAAAGGCATAAAAGACATCAAACACCCTCCAAGAAAACACCCAACCATGGGTTGATTTTTCACACGCTTAAAAACAGCGGGTAACCTTAAGTTCAGCTCCGGTTATGGGGCAGCGTCCTTAAGCGGGGTTCGGATGAAACAAGTCAACAATCTTGATGTGGTTTCTGGAAAGCTCTATGTGTCCTCTTTGCTCCAGCTTTTTAAGCAAACGGGAAATAACCTCGCGGGAGGTGCCCAACTCATTGGCAATGGTGCGGTGGGTGGCTTCAATGGTATAGGAATTGGCGGCCTCACTCAATACCCTTAAATGGTTGAGGAGCCTCTCATCCATTTTCTTAAAGGCAATGCTGTCTACGGTTTTGAGCAATTCCTCGAAGCGGTATTGGTAGGTTTCAACTACAAAATAGTACCAACTGGGGTACTTGCGCATCCACTCGTCCATTTTTTCGATGGGTACTTTCAGCAGCTTCACCGTTTCCATGGAAACTGCCTTAATTTTGGAAATTCGCTCTCTTCCGGAGCAAACCAAAGAAATGGCACAGGCATCTCCGGCTTCCAAATAATAAAGGAACAACTCTTTTCCTTCCTGGTCTTCTCTAAAAATTTTTACGGTACCCTCCAATACAAGGGGTATGGATTGAATGGGCAGGCCCAAATCCATAATGAGGGTATTTTCGGGGACTTCCTCCAAGGTTCCAATTTGCAGGATTTCTTGCTGAAGCTCAGGTTCGAACTGCTTGAAGTATTTAAGAAAGGTTTGCTCCATGGGTACAAAAATACAAAAACGGAGCGGGATGGCGCAGGGACAGAGGCCGGGAGCGGCGGGTTGCAAGGCCGTGCAGGAGCTTGGCCGAGGAAGTGGAGCTTTGCGGAACTACCGGAGGCCTAGCTATCTGCCGGCCGGGCAGCCCGCCCGAAGGCCGATGGCCCGGTTGCGCCCCAAAAAAAACGAGCTTCCCAACAGGGAAACTCGTTCTTGTTCATTAAAAGCAGTGATTTACTCGTCAGCTACGGTACAAGTAGATCCTGATAGTTCAGCTTGTTCTGTTTGCAAATCAACGAATTCTTGCCAAGAAATAGAGTTTCCGTTGCCATCTTGGAATTCGCTAACTTCACTTTCGCAGATATTGATGTCAATAGCACCACCTGAGCAAGTTAAACACTGACCACCGCCGCAAGAAGCCAACACGAAGCCGGCAGCTGCAAAAATCATAACTAGTTTTTTCATCAGATTGTAGTTTTAAAATTATGGCGTAAATAAAAAGAATATTCATCTAATTATCAAAGCTTTTTCAAATAAAATTGGCGAGATAAACTTTTGTTTCGCTTATAGAAAAACAAAACGGTGTGACCGTATTTCTGTGTTAAAATATAAAGGCAGCGCTCGTCCATAGTTCAGCTTAGTGACATGCCTTTGCACAAGAGCGCACAAAAAAAGGGGTTCGTTTAAGAAACCCCTTATTCATTTTTTGCTGTAGCTAATTACTGTACGGTGCAAGAATCACCAGCAAGTTCAGCGGTAGCATTGGAAGCTGTAACGTAAGCATCCCAAGCTTCGTCTGTTGCGAAAGTTGCGTCGTCAGAACAAGCGTCAAGAGCATTAGAGGTACCAGTACAAGTGATGCACTCAGAGCTACCGCAAGAAGCCAAAATAAAGCCAGCGGCTGCAAAAATCATAACCAGTTTTTTCATCGGTTTGTGGATTAAGATTTGAAATATGGCACAAAGTAAAACAATATCCATCCAATTTTCCAATCTTTCCTTAAAGAAAAGCAACAAAATACGATGGTTAAGGTCATTTTTTCGAGAAATGCAACCTTAAACTATTTTCTCGCATCAAGTATAATTACGGCTAAATATTCAACCAGCCCAGGGGCAATATAAATAAGGCTTCCGTGCTCAGTCGGAACAAGCCGTTTTTAGCCAAAAAGGGGTGACTTGCCCAAATGCCGGCCAATAAAGTTAAGACAATAGTTATTCCAATGGCGTGAGGCCAAGCCATGAGTCGCCAAAAAGCCAAGCTCCAGCAAAGCCCCAGGCAAAGCAGCCATAAAGTCCACATCAGGCGTTTGAGTCCCGCCAAACCCAACCACTTAGCCACAGTAGCTACGGGTTCATTTTGCACATAGGCGGCCTCGAACCAAGCAATGGTATTGAGGTTGAGCCAGGCCAACAAGCCCAATACCAGGGATGGGAGCACCAATGGTGCGGGAAAGGCATTCGGCAACTGCGCAGCAATAGGCACGCCTAAGCCAACGGCATAGCCGAGGGCCACGAGCATTTCTTTGCTGTAAAACTCTATACCAAATAGCCGCGAAACAATGACCATAAGGTAGTAGCCCACGACCACAAACAAGGCAAGCGTAGCGGACAACCAGGTGTCCAAGCGCATCCAGCCTATGGCCAAGGTAAAGCAACTCAGCAAACCGACAAGAAGCGCAACCCAAAGCCAAGGCCTGTGTTTTAAATAATAGTTGCGCCTAAGATTGTCCGGTTCGTAAGGCATGGTATAGCTGTCGTAGAGGCGATCGGCCAAATAAATGGACCAAACGGCCAAACAAAGACAGCCTAAGTCTACCGGATCAGGGCTTACGCCGACCTGCTCTCCGAGCCAGAGGCACATGACAACCGCACCCAGGGCCACGTCCAGGCTCCAATAATGAACTCTGGTCCAAAACCACCACAAGGGACGCTCCAAGCCCATGTTAATCGAGCAGTCGGGAAAGCAGCGCCGAAAGGTGCAGCTTGTCGTGTAAAAAGGCCGGAAGCTCCTCAATGGCCATGCGCTGCTGGGTCATTCCATCCCTTTCGCGAAGCGTCACCTGTCCATCTTCCAAACTATCGTGGTCAATGGTAATGCAATAAGGCGTTCCGATGGCATCTTGGCGACGGTAACGCTTTCCAATGGCGTCTTTTTCATCGTATTGGCAAGAAAAATCGAGTTTGAGGGTGTTGAACAGATTTTTGGCCATTTCGGGTAAGCCGTCTTTTTTGACCAAAGGCAAAATGGCTATTTGAATGGGTGCCAACCACCGTGGGATATTGAGCACTACCCGTTCGCTGCCGTCGGCAAGCGTTTCCTCTTTGTAGGCAGCGCTGAGTATGGCCAGGAACATGCGGTCGAGGCCAATAGCGGTTTCTACCACATAGGGCGTGTAGCTTTCGTTTAGCTCGGGATCGAAGTATTGCAGTTTTTTTCCGGAATGTGCTTCGTGGGCTTTTAAATCAAAGTCAGTGCGGCTATGGATGCCCTCCAGCTCTTTAAAGCCCATGGGGAAGTCAAATTCAATGTCTGTAGCGGCATTGGCGTAGTGCGCCAGCTTTATATGATCGTGAAAGCGATAGCTTTCTTCGGGAAGGTCTAAGGCGCGGTGCCAGCGCATGCGGAAGGTTTTCCAGTATTCGAACCATTCCATTTCGGTGCCGGGCCGCACAAAAAATTGAAGCTCCATTTGCTCAAACTCCCGCATTCTAAAAATAAATTGGCGGGCAATGATTTCGTTGCGGAAGGCTTTGCCTGTTTGGGCAATACCAAAAGGAATTTTTTGCCGGCTGCTCTTTTGCACATTAAGGAAGTTCACATAGCTGCCCTGAGCTGTTTCGGGGCGCAAATAAATGGTGGCCGCCTCACCGGAAACGGAGCCCAGCTCGGTAGAGAACATGAGGTTGAATTGCCGTACCTCGGTCCAGTTTCTGGAGCCCGAAATAGGGCATGCAATTTCCAAATCCACAATCAACTGGCGTAAGGCGGTAAAATCGCCCGAAGCCAAATGGGCGGCCATTTTGTTTTTGATGTCGTCAATTTGCTCTTGGTAGCGAATGACCCGCTCGTTGGTTGTTCTGTAGGTTGCTTCGTCAAAAGCTTCGCCAAAGCGTTTTGCGGCCTTTTGGATTTCCTTTTGTTGCTTGCCGCGGATTTTTTCCATGTAGTCTTCCAGCAAGACGTCGGCGCGGTAGCGTTTTTTGGAGTCCTTATTGTCGATGAGTGGATCGTTGAAGGCATCTACGTGTCCGCTGGCTTTCCAAACGGTGGGGTGCATAAAAATAGCGGACTCCAAACCCACAATATGGTCGTGCATACGGACCATAGCTTCCCACCAATAGCGGCGTATGTTTTGCTTAAGTTCGATGCCGTAGGGGCCATAATCGTACGTGGCGCTTAGGCCATCGTATATTTCGGAGGAGGGAAATACAAAACCATATTCTTTGGCGTGTCCTATAATGCGCTTTAATATGTCTTCCTGCTGAGCCATGTATGGGAATTTTGGACAAAGGTAACACCTAGCGGCGGGAAATAATTTCGAGGCGATGGCTTATTCTGTTGTTTCGGTTAGGGGCGGCTTTTGGCAGTAAAAGACTCGCCACTTAGAGCGTCAAAAGGCCTTTTTGCCCCCAAAAACCTTGGTTGCTTTCTCCATAAATCATAGGATGGTGATAAAGGTTTTCGTAAATTGAAGACTAAATAAATTTATACCCTATGAAAACAAATATGGGCAAGACCGACCGCCTTTTACGCGGCCTTTTGGGCCTAGCGGCTGTAGGTCTGTTTTTTAGCTCGTTGATTCCGGCTCCTTTCCATTGGATTTCTTTGGCGGCAGGCGTACTGCTTCTGTTTACGGCCTTGGTAGGGGTTTGCCCCGGCTATGTTCCCTTTGGATGGAATACCTGCTCCGTAAAAAAAGGAGAATAAATAAAATTCCCTTGCCGCAATATGAAGTCCGGATGAACTTCTTTCAAAATAAGGGGCCCGTCAAGTAACCGGGATACAACCACCCGGGCTCTTCGGGTGTTTAACCGAAAGAATGGAGAGATGTTGCTTTTTTAATGTTCTTGAAGCACGCTGCCTAAAGAAAGCACTATAAAAGCTGCCCCATGCAGCATTCCTTAAGAGGTTGCCTGTCGGAAAAATGGCTGTGCGGCAATTAATGCCAAAACGCACCACTTGCCGCTGATGCGCCTTTCCTCACTTGCCCGGAACGCTTTGTGCAAAAAGTAGATAAGCTCCTTTTTCCGAGGTCCTGCCCCACTCAACACCCTACTACAAACAGGTGCTATTTGACAGATATTGAACGCTTGGCAACCAATAAATGACTAAGCGGTAAGACCAAAGAGACCGTTGCTCCCTGCTATCCTTAGAGCGGTTCTGGCCTGAGGCTTCGGCCAGGGATATTGTCTTGAAAACACAACGCGTCAACGATCTCCAAAGGCTGATGAACTCAAAAACATTTTAAAGAGCCCTAGCCTAAACTTCCAACAGGTTTTCCTGAGTTATAAAAACCACCACCAGCTGCACAACTATACTTAGAAAGGTAAGGAGCAAAAGTAAGTACATGGGCTTAAAGAAAACACTATTCTTATGCAATGGAGGCGGAAAGAAAAAGGAAAGGCCAATACGAAGAGCAATGAATATGATTCCACTCATAAAGGTAGCCAACAAGCACAACAGGAAAAAACTGTCTGCCAGTTTTGCGCTTTTCATGGCAAAGGTCCAAATAGTCAATAAAGCAAATGGAAGGGTATGGTATTTTAACCAAAATACCCCTCGAAATTGCTTTGAGTGTAGAACCATTGAGGTATTTGAAACAAAAAATAAATACCCGCTTTGCCTAAATGCAACCCAAATCAACCACAACAGCCCAAGTACTGCAAACAGAATGCGCACCGCTCCATTTAAATAGCAATAATCTAGAAACCAGTCGGTGTAACTACCCGGAATTACAGAGCCTAGGAACAGTAGCCCCAGCCAAAGAGAGGTCAAATACTTCAAATGCCCCCAAACCGCGGAAAAAATGTTATTAAACTCCTTATTAAGCGTGAAGAGTAGAGCAGAAAAGACATAAAAGCCGAGTGAAACCACCACCGGAAGGGCGGTAATAAAACGCACCCTATTGACCGAGATGCTCTTAAAGTTTTTAATAACAATACCTTCGAACACCCAAGCGGGTTCAAAGTCAAGTAAAAAAAGTGCACCATTTAATAACGCCCAAACAGGAAACCAAAGCAAAAAAAATGCGAAGAAGACCGTAGCAATCCCATTCCAAATAGCAAGCTGAAAACGTTCCATATTCGAATGTAACCGACAAAAAAAGAATACAACAGCAAAATCAATAATTAGTCCACTAAGGCCTCCGAACCACCCCAACAGGAGTAAAAAAAATCCAAATTTTGGAATATAGCGTTTGGCTCCGATTTTTCCTGAAGGCTTGTGGCGGGAAAAGAGACAGACCCTTTTAGATAAAAAAGCAGCCCTATCGCTTAAAATAAACCCCAAAAGGGGAGTTTTGACCATCTTTTAAACCTAAAGGTGTTTTTATATTGAAAAAAGTCCACATTTTGGAAAATGAGGGCGCTTGCGTTTCCTCCGGTCATCCAAAGCCACTAGTTTTGCAGCCAGAACCTTAGTTATATCAATCGGAATGAAAATTCACAATGCATCACTCGTTGCCTGTCTAATAATTATGGCTGCCACAAATGTTATTAAAGGACAGACAACTTTTAACGGCACCACCGATTCCGACTGGAGCACCGCGTCCAATTGGTCCACCGGATCGGTACCTGGGACAAGTGCGAATATTTCTATTGCATCAGGTGTTACGGCTACCATTGACGGAAATACCAATATAACTGTAGCTTCTTTGCAAATACAGAATAATGCGGTATTAAATATTGAATCAGGGTCATCTCTTACAAATAACGGTTTTTTCCTTTTAAACTCGGGGGCCAACTTAAATGTTAAGAATGATGCGGCTTTTATTACAGGATCCCTTACTAATTTTGGAGGAGATTGTAATGTTACGCGTACCATACCTGCCGGGGGAGGTACAAGCTTTCGTTTTATGGGAAGTCCAGTAACAAGTGAGAATGCGAGCGATATTGTAACGTTTACTCAGGGAACCGATGACGCTCAAATAACCAGTGAAGCTACCTGCGATCCAAGCCAAATTGCATCCGGTTCGGAATACAGCGAAATGCTTTATATGGATGAATCGGCATCAAGTACCAACAACTGCAGTCAGGAGCTTTGGCATGTTTTTGGAGGGTCTACCAACCCAAGTCGCACTCTAACTCCCGGAATGGGCTACAGCGTTATGACTAACTCGGGCACCTCCCATACATTCCAGGGAGAAATAAACACAGGTTCTGTATCTGTTGCAGGCTTAGGGCGCGCTGCAGGAACCATAGGCCTTCCCGGTGGCTTATCCACATCTACCAGAGGATGGCATTTGCTGTCTAACCCCTACCCTTCACCCATACAACTCACTTCCGGAAATCTCCCCTCCGGTTTCGATAGCCAAATTCAATTGTGGGATGTGAATAATTCCAACTGGGTCTCTGTTGATTTAAGTTCTACAAATGCCGATATTGCTGTCGCCCAAGCGTTTCAGGTACGTGTAACTACCGTTGGAAATTCGGAAACGTTTACCTTCACTTCGGCCATGCAGACTACCGGAACTCCGACCTTTTACTCCAACCCATTAGACAGTGTTTATCATTTAAACCTTGAGCTTGAAACAACAGCCGGTTTGGAAAACCACTATATAACCTTCCGCAGCTTTGCCACAGAAGGAGTAGATGCTAAAGGAGACGTCAGTTTGCTTCAAGGTACACATACCGGCACTTATTTATATGGTGTAAGTACCAACCAAGAAGGGTATGACGAGGAACTGTCCTACAATGCGCTCCCTGTACAAAAACTTCAGGAAGAAGGATATACCATTCCCGTACACCTTCAAAGCCCACTTCAAGAAACCGGAAAATTAAGGGTTCATGGACTTGAAACACTTCCACAAGGCGTATTCTTTTACATAACGGATGAGCAAACACAAACCGAGTATCAAATTATTGAAGGATTAGAGATTCCGGTAGCTATTCAAGGCCAGGAAAAAGGCCATCGCTTCACCCTTAGAGTAAGTTCCCAAGATTTAGGATTTGGACAGAACTCGTCAGGGGGTCAAGGCTTTAGAGTATCTTCCGACGGGCACAACTTGAGCATTTTTGCAGAACAGATGCAAATGCTCAAAAAGGTATCCGATATCAAAGTTTACGACACCATGGGGCGCTTGCTGTTCCATCGCGATTCGCCGAATGGCTACACGCAAAACCCCAGACTTAATTTGGAAAGAGCGTTGCCAAAAGGAGTATACATCCTTAGTCTTGAGGGTTCCAATGGCGTAATTTCCACTACAAAATTTGTCGTGTCTTAAAAGAAAAATCATGAACATACATTATAAAATTCTAATTCAAAGCCTTCTTTTAGTAGGCATATTTTGGGGCTTTTCCATTTTCGGGGATTTAATGGCACAGTTCCCACCACCCCCGCCACCAGGTGGCGGCGGCGGAGGAGGAGGAGGCTCCGGAGCGCCAATAGACGGAGGAGCGATTGGATTATTGGGTGCTGGTGTATTTTATGCGTACCGAAGGCTTAAGAAGCAATAGCCGCCGAAACTACTTTCCTTACCTAAGGTAAAAATACCGTAGCGGCAAATATTAGATGCGCAACACCAAGCAAAAAAAAGCGCTGGGTCACTTGTGGAAACCCATTGCGGCTTATGCGATATGGAAACTATTCGTAGCCTCTACTTACCTCCACCCGGACTTAGATTATGCAAGAATTTGGGTAAACCATCATTGGGGTTCGATTCTTGCAGAAATTTCTCTTCAAATAGCGAAATTATTTGGAGAAACCGGTGCCCAAAGGTGGGGATACATAGTATACTTACAAGATGCGCCTCCTATTCTATTTGAGGATCATTGCCTGGCTTTTCCGGCCACTTTTATTTTCGCTGTACTCGTTTTCTTTTTTCCTGCTCCTAGGAAAGGGAAGTTTTTTTTCTTATTGTTTGGTGTTTTTGCAGTGCAAACAATAAACCTTGGCAGGCTGGCATCTTTAATGTTCATGCAAAAATATGCTTCAGATGCATTCTTTGCTTTTAATCACTCCTACACCTACCTGTTTACTACGTATTCTTTGATATTTCTGCTGTTTGTTTGGTGGACAAAAAAGCAAAGTAAGCGTCGGATTTCTCCTAACCTAAAGTGAGTGGCCGGCATTTACCAATGCCATCTTTATTCCTACCGTTCAACAATAGCCCAAAGGCTTAATCCAGACATTTAGAACTAAAAGAAAGGAGTGTTTCAGGAGCACCATTGAACTTGAGGAGGCATAGAAACTAGAATGTTTACACGCTGGGATTTTGCCCACTAATGATACGTAAACATGCTAAGACCATTGACCCTTTGTGTTTTCAAGATAAAGTCCCTAACCTAAGCGTCAGGGTTTCTGCTTTGGAAAAATAACTTAACCGTCTTTAGAAATATCCAAAGAGAAAAAAATGAAGGAGCTCCAAAAATGAAACGCTTTTAGCCGTCTCATTCTACAAACAGCTTACTCCCCTTGACCTAACGAGAACCCACGCTCCCCATCAAACTCATACAAGTGCTCGGTTTTAATTACCTCTAAACCGGCCTCGTAAACAGCCTGTTGCAAGGAAAGCACCTGGCCATAATTCAAAGGAGTATATTCTTGGGTATTGGAGTCTTGGTGCACAAACCTGCAGCGCCAGTGGTCGGTACAAAAAGTTTGTGAAAAGCCTCCGGGATATACCTTTACGCCCCGGTTGGTAATCATTTTCAGTTTTATAGGCGAGGGGCTTAAGGCCTCCAGCTTCTTGCCAAGGTCTTCTGGGTTTCCGGGCAACCAATCCAAAAACACATCCACACCCACCAATTCCTTTTTGGGCGTAGGTCTATGGTATTCGGGAGTTTCAATGGGCTTTGAGGTAATAAATTCGTCGGCTTGAATTTCTATCCCGGCCAAACGCTCAATAACCGCGTCGGCAAAAGCTTGGGTACCTACCTTTTGCTTGCTGGTTTCGGCCCGGTAAATATCGGCGGTATGAATGCCGTCTTCTAAGGTTTTAAGCCAAGCTTTACGAATTTTAGCTGCCACGGCAGCCTGGCCAATATGCTCCAACATAAGCATGGCTCCGTTCAACATGCCGGAGGGGTTGGCAATGCCTTTCCCCGCAATATCCGGAGCAGAACCGTGTATGGCCTCAAACATGGCCAGTTCTTTGCCAATATTGGCCGAACCGCAAAGGCCAACGGAGCCGCTAATTTCTGCTGCGATGTCCGAAATGATATCGCCGTACAAATTGAGGGTCACCACCACATCAAAGCGATCGGGGTAGCGGGCCAAACGAGCACTACCTATGTCAATAATCATAAGCTCTTGCTCAATTTCAGGATACTCAGTCCCAATCCTGCGAAACACATCGGCAAACAAGCCGTCGGTAATCTTCATGATGTTGTCTTTCACCATGCAGGTTACCTTTTTACGCCCTTGATTTCGGGCATAATCAAAAGCGTAGCGCACAATTTTTTCTGTTCCGGGAATGGAAATAAGCTTCAAGCATTGAAACACATCCGTGGTTTGGCGGTGCTCAATTCCGGCATAAAGGTCTTCTTCATTTTCACGAATAATGACCATATCCATATCCGGAAATGGCGAAGGAATCCAAGGTTTTAAAGTAAAGGCCGGACGCACATTGGCGTAGAGCCCCATGCTTTTGCGAATGGTTACGTTTAAGCTTTTGTAACCTCCCCCTTGTGGTGTAGTAATGGGTGCTTTGAGAAAAACACCGGTTTCTATAAGTGTATCCCAAGCCTCGGCAGGAATGCCGGAAGTATTGCCCGAGCGGTATACTTTTTCGCCAATTTCAATGTATTTGGGCTCAATTGCTGCACCTGCGGCTTCCAAAATGCGAAGTGTGGCATCGGTAATTTCAGGGCCAATGCCATCACCCTTGGCTATTACTACAGGGGTTTTTGTCTCGCTCATAGCTTTTGATGTATAAAAGTCTGTTTTGATATTTTCTGCATAGTATCTTGCCTTTTACAGCACAGCTTACTGCAACACAAAGCCAAACTGAATCTTGAATATGGGGTACCAATCTTCAAGTCGGGCATCGGCGTTGTCTTGCCCGCCAAAGGTAAAAAAATCACCCCCTTTAAGCCATTATTTTTTTCTAAAAGCTGGCAAAGGCCACCTTCCTTCTATTGGGAAGTGGCTTATTTGGGGGCGCGAGATTTCCTCCTCAGGTTAAGCAAAGTCAAAAAAATATCCTTATTTAGTGTTTGGGAAACTTTAAAGCCTAATTGGCTTTTATATGAGCAATACTACATTAGCATGCCTATTGTATCAGACAATTCACTGCTTAGGCAGCTTGCACGGACCTATCCGGAGCTTTCGGTGCTCTGGGAGCAAAACCCGTCCAATGCATTTTGGTTGCTGGAGGAGGGAAAAGAGGGCATGCACTGGGTCAGCGAAGCTTTGGCGCGTCAATTGGGTTACCACCCCGAGGAGTTTAAAACCCTAAACCTGCAGCTCTGGGACTTAGTGCACCCCGAAGACATAAGCCTAAGCAAAAAAAGGTTTACAGAAAACCTGAAAACCCAAGCTCCTTTTGAACACAGCTTGCGCTACCTGCACAAAAATGGGCACCCGGTAACGGTGCATGTCAAAGGAAAAGCTGTGCTTAACCCTGCCAACAATACCAAGGTTTTTTTCGGAATCCACCTTTCCACCTCCGGTCTTTGGGTCGCCCCGGATTGGAAACACGAAACCCCGCTCAACAAGTTTCGGCTGTTTAGTCTCTTTTTTAACAATTCTCTATACGGCGCTTTTTTTATGATGCTGGACTCGCCCATTTGGTGGGATGATAAGCAAGATAAAGAAGCCCTTTTAGACCAAGTAATGGAACACCAGAGGGTCACTGAAGTCAATCAAGCCATGCTTGACCAGTACAAGGCCCAACGAGAAGATTTCATTGGGTGCACACCCCTTGACCTTTTTCCACAAGACCCTAAAAGCGTGAGGGCCTTATGGCGCCAACTTTTCGACAATGGAAGGCTAAAGCTTGGCACCAATGAGCGCACCGTTAACGGGAAAAAACTCTTTTTTGAAGTCGATTATCTGGTTTTGTACGACGATAGTGGGCGCATAACCGGGCACTTTGGCATTCAGCAGGAAGTAACCGAGCGGGTCCAATCCCAATCGCTCTTAAAGGCTAGTCGGGAGCAGCTTTTACGCATTACCCAAAATATTCCCGGGGTAGTATATGAATTACGGATTACCAAAGCCGGCTGGGTTTCTTTTGACTTTTTAAGTGAGCAATGGAAAAGCCTAAACATAAACCTAGAACCTAAGGGACTTTTTCGCGATGCCAGCGAACTGTTTTCCATTGTGCTTTCCCAGGACGTGCCGGAGTTTACACGCAAAATGCAGGCCTCTTATCGGGAACGTTCGTTGTTTGATCACAGCTACCGCATCCGGGATAAAGATGGAAAAATCCGGTGGCACCGTTCCAAATCGCGTCCTGAAGTCTTACCGAACGGAGATTTGCTTTACGCAGGTCTTTTTTACGACATTACTTCCGAACGCGAAACAGCAAATACCCTAAGTCGCCTGGCTTTGGTTGCCGAAAAAACCTCGGACATTATTTTGACCTGCCAGCCCGACGGAAAAATGGACTGGGCCAATTTAGCGCTGGAAAGACTGCTTGGATATACTCCGGAAAGCATGCGCGGTTTTCACATTTTTGATTTGGCTTCAGGCCCCGATTCGGATCAAGAAAGCCTAGAACTTCTTCAGGCATGCCTTGAACAGGGAAAAACGCTTCAAACCACCACCATTTTGTACCATGTCAACGGCAAACCCTGTTGGTTCAACGTACAAATAACTCCCATTGTCCAAAATGCCAGGCACCACCAAAGCATTGTGGTGCTCCACCCGTTAGACGAGCTCATGGAAAAACAAGCCTCCTTGCAGAGGCTGGTAGATTTAAGCGCTGATCAAAACAAGCGTTTGCAAAATTTTGCCTACATCGTTTCCCATAACATCCGAAGTCATGCCGCCAACATCAGCTCATTGGTAGAACTGCTGGAAACCTCTTCGTCTCCCGAAGACCAAGAGCAACTTAAGGCCATGCTCAAAAAAAGCAGCAAGCAACTCGATGAAACCATTAAGCACCTTAACGATGTAATCTCACTTAATAAAGAACTGAACACCTCCCGCGTGTCTGTTCACGTTACCCAAACCATAGAAAAGGCCTTGCAGCCCATGAGCCAAATCATAAAAAACAGCGAAGCCCAACTGCAATTTCATATAGAAGCCAAGGCCACAATCTATACTGTTCCTGCCTACTTTGAAAGCATTGTATTCAACCTCATCTCCAATGCCTTAAAATATAGCAAACCAGGAGAAGCTCCCGTGGTAGATGTGTATTGGGAAACCAAAGCCGACCACCATTTGCTCAAGGTGCAAGACAGAGGCCTGGGAATTGACTTGGAACGTTACGGCGACCGTCTTTTCAATATGTATCAAACCTTTCACAGGGTCCAAGACGCCAAAGGCATTGGTTTGTTTCTTACTCGAAACCAAGTAGAAGCTATGGGTGGTGACATTGGAGTGAATAGCACGCCTAACGAAGGGGCTACCTTTTGGGTAAAATTCCCTCTAAATCCTAAAACGGAGGACGCAAACATCAAAAATTAGAGCACACCGAACCTCGCCTGCATCGTTTAAAAATTGGGGATTCCGGGTGCTTGGCATCTCATTCAAACCACCTGTACTACGTAGGCCCTATCCACTATCTTGCGCGTGCGTTGCTTGAGCAAGCGAATGATTTCTTCCTCTCTTTTGGGCTGTTCGGGGTTCAGTTGCACATAATGCCTGGCCAGTACCCTGTACTGTTTACACATCAACAAAAACCAAACCGTAGTAAAGTCAATTTTTCGAAAAACAATAGCCTCTTCACGGGCATACCGGTCTACATTATTCAAAAAATCTTCTGGCATTTGCGTCCAATGACGGCTACTGCGCACGTGATGTCCAATATGGTACCCGTCGTTAAAGCAGTTTTTGTTGTAGGGAGAATTGATGCACGTTAGGCTGTTGCGGTAACAATTATCTGGGCTTGAGGCATCCACAAAGGCATGTTGAGCCCAATTGCCCGCCATCATCATTAGCCGACTAAAAAATAGCGGAAGCCAAAAAACCGCCAAAGTTGCTTCCCAATTAACAAACGACAAAGCCACTCCTAAGCCAATAAAAGACAGCTCACCCACAATAACACGCTTCATTATAGGAGTGCGTTTTTTACCATATAAATAGTGTATCAATTCAATAAGACCAATAAAAAAGAACTCCGAAAAGTAGGTCAAAAAACCGCGGACACTGTCTCTTCGGTATTTCATGGTAGTACTCAAATCCGACTCCAAATTATTTTCCGGGTGATGCATGGCAATATGATGCCCAAAATAGGTCTCCGGAGTCTCTCCAAAAAATGGACCGATAAACCAGGGAATGAGCTTATTGAACCGTTTGTATTTATTTTTGAACAAACTACGGTGTGAGGTATTGTGGAGCATTAAAATAAAAGGCCCCAAAAATACCGCCCAGTTCAAGAACAGATATACGGCTGCCACCCACCACGAAAAATCCAAATACAGCCAAATAGCCATGGGAGGAAATATAAGCAGCAACAAAAAGCTAAGCTTTAAAAATGGAAAGTCCCGAACATCATTTATGTACGGCTCCATCAATCGCTCAAACCTATTGAGCCTGTCCTTTTTAACGTAGGTTGGGTCGTCAATGCTTATGAACCCGTTCGAAAGCATACCAAATGGTTTAATTTACGCCAATACAGACGCCCTGCAAAATACGTGCTTTCATGGGATATATACAAGCCTGCCTTTAGCTCATTATTGAGCGTTGGGAGTACTCTGTCTTTACCTTATTATTGAGAGACGGGAGGCATCCCGTCTTTACTTCATGCCTGTGAGACGGGAGGCATCCCGTCTTTACGTCATGCCTGTGAGACGGGAGGCATCCCGTCTTTACGTCACCACTTATCCATCCCA